>NZ_JAZEUN010000018.1:0-95853 GCF_037029175.1 Galbibacter sp. PAP.153
TATTTATGCCTCTATTTCGGCTTCTTTGCTCTCCACGGCTGCCAAATAGCGCTCTGCATCCAAAGCGGCCATACAGCCAGTCCCGGCAGCGGTAATAGCCTGACGGTATTCCTTATCCTGAACGTCGCCACTGGCAAAAACCCCGGGCTTGTTTGTCTTTGTGGATTTCCCCTTGGTAACAATATACCCGGTTTCGTCCATTTCCAATTGGTCCTTAAAGATATCGGTATTTGGTTTATGTCCTATTGCTATAAATAAGCCTGTAATTTTAATTTCCTCTTTTTCACCGGTTTGGTTGTTTACCAACTTAAGGCCTTCTACTACTTGGTCTCCAAGAACTTCTTCTATTTCTGTGTAGTATTTAACTTCCAGGTTGGGCGTATTGTTTACCCGGTGCTGCATGGCTTTGGAAGCCCTCATCTCTCCTTTTCGTACCAATAGGGTAACTTTGTTGCAAATATTGGCCAAATAAGTACTTTCTTCGGCAGCGGTATCCCCACCGCCTACAATGGCAACATCTTGACCTTTAAAAAAGAACCCGTCGCAAACAGCACATGCAGATACCCCGCCTCCCCTTAAGCGTTGCTCGCTTGGCAGCCCAAGGTATTTGGCCGTTGCACCTGTAGATATTATTACCGTTTCGGCCTCTATGTTTGTAGCATTGTCTACCACCGCTTTATGGATGCCCCCTACTTCATCGTTCAATTCTATGGAGGTTATCATTCCTATTCTCACTTCCGTTCCAAAGCGTTCTGCCTGTTGTTGCAACTGTACCATCATTGAGGGGCCGTCTATCCCTTCTGGATAGCCGGGAAAATTATCAACCTCGGTTGTAGTTGTTAATTGCCCACCGGGCTCCAACCCTGTATAGATTACAGGTTTCATATCGGCCCTGGCAGCATATATTGCAGCTGTGTACCCCGCAGGGCCAGAACCTATTATTAAACATTTTATTCTTTCAACTTTTTCAGACATGATATATCCTTTCTAAATATTTATATAGCAAAAGTAGGTTTTTTAGTAAAAAGCTTACAGCCGAAATGATGAAAAGTTATTATCAAACAATAAACAAATTTAATATTGAAAGTCATGCATTAAAGAATGTTCATTTTATTTCGTTCATAACATAAAAATTCGTAAATTAACAGTACTCAAATTACTAGTTCATCAAAAATAAAGCAGTTATGAAGACAATATTTTATCCATTGGTTATTGTTTTTGCTCTTGTGCTTCTTTCGGGTACTTCTGAAGATGATGATCAAAAAAATTCTATTCAAGGTGTATGGGAACTGGAAAACCGCTATACCTACGACAATAATACCGTTATAGATACCATTCATAATGTTGACGGTTACCGGCAAATTAAAATGTATCATGAAGGTAAGGTTATGTGGACCCGCTTTGTGCCCAAGGATTCTGTTGAATGGTTTGGATACGGGTCTTACAATACTACGGATAATGCTTTACAAGAAAAACTTGAATATGGTTCTGCGTCCATGATGCGTATTATTGATACCATGCGGATTTTTTCGTTTAAACTGGTAATAGACAAAAACCATTTTAGCCAGATTACCATTGATGATGAAGGAAACTCCATTTTCTCGGAAAATTACAAAAGGATAAAATAACATCTACAATCAAAAATGCTAGAATTATCTAGTTTTTTTATTAATGTAAATTTTGGTCCTTATCGTTTACTTTTTACTATAATGTACTTTTGGAAGGCCCCGGAGCGTTTCTGCCGCAGATTCTGCCGTGATGTCCCTTTGGGGATTGGCAAACATTTCGTACCCTACCATGAATTTCTTTACTTCTGCCGAGCGCAACAACGGTGGATAAAATGACATATGAAAATGCCATTCCGGGTGTTTCCCACCATCCGTAGGACGTTGGTGTATTCCTGATGAATACGGGAACGAAGTTTCAAAAAGATTATCAAACATTATGGTCAATTCTTTAATAATTTCAGCAAAGGCAACTTCTTCTTTTTCGTTTAACTGGGAAATGTCCTGGTAATGTTCTTTTGGCACGATCATGGCTTCATAAGGCCAAACGGCCCAATAAGGCATTAAGGCCACAAAATGATCGTTTTCCAGTAATATACGCTCTTTTAATTCAAGCTCCTGCTTTAAATAATCCTGCAACAAGCTGCTGTTGTTGGCCTCCCAATATTCTTTTTGCTTTTCCTGTTTTTTTACAACCTCTTGCGGAATAGAAGACTGCGACCATATTTGCCCGTGCGGGTGCGGATTGCTACACCCCATGATGGCACCTTTATTTTCGAATATTTGCACATGGTTAATCCCTTTTTTTTCTCCAAGGGATTTATATTCTTCTTTCCATAGTTTTACCACATTGGTAATTTCTTCGACTTCCATTAACGGCAATGTAAGCGCATGATTGGGCGAAAAGCAAACTACCTTGCATATTCCCATTTCGGTTTCGGCCTGCAACAAACCTTCTTTGTATTGTTCTGGCTCCACATCGGGTAAAAGCGCGGCAAAATCGTTTGTAAAACTATAGGTTCCCTTATAGTCTGGGTTTACGTCTCCGCTCGCCCTTTCGTTGGTTGGGCATAAATAGCAATTTGGGTCGTAAGCTACTTTTTGCAATTCACTTTTTTGATCCTTTTTGCCTTGCCAAGGACGCTTGGTCCTGTGTGGCGAAACCAAAATCCATTCGCCAGTTAAAATATTATATCTTCTATGTGGTTTATTGTTTATTGTATTGCTCATTTTCAATGTATTTCCACCCCATTGCTTATGTTCACTTCGATAGGGCTCAATTCAATATTAAATTTTTCTTTGTAGGCCTTGCCAATTTTTTCAATGTATGAAGAAACATAATCCTGGTGAACTAAATTAATGGTACACCCTCCAAAACCACCGCCCATCATCCTAGAGCCTAAAACATAATTGTAATCTTTTGAAAAATCCACCATAAAATCAAGTTCGTCGCAACTAACTTCATATAAATTACGTAACCCATGATGCGATTGATATAGTAAATTGCCAAATACTTCAAAAAGCTCATCCTCCAACGCATTTGCGGCCATGAGTGTCCGTTTGTTTTCCTGTATAACATACAAGGCGCGGTTGTAGACTTTTTCGGGAAGCTCGTCCTTAAATGTCATGATTACGTTTTCTGGTATTTCTACCAAATATTTGTACTGCGGATATTTTTTATTTACAACGCCCAATGCTTCATCGCATTCTTTCCTTCTTGTATTGTACTCGCTACTTGCAAGGTTATGCGATACATTGGAATTTAACAGGACAAGTTGGTAAGGCTCAAATTCAGATTTTATAAGCTGATGTTCCAAATCTTGGCAGTTGAGTAAAATTAAGTGCTTCTTTTTTCCTTTTACCACTGCAAACTGATCCATTATCCCGCATTTGGTACCTACATAATTATGTTCGGCATCGCGGGAGAGGATTATAATTTCGCCTTTGGTAAGGCCTATATTAAAAAGCTTGTTGAGTCCGCTGGCAAAACCACATTCCAAAGCGGCCGAAGAGCTAATACCAGAACCCATTGGCAAATGGCTGTCAATAACGCAATCGAACCCCTTTACCGTATTTGGTTTTAACGCGTGTATATAATGAATAACGCCCAAAATATAGTTTTGCCATTCTGTTTGGCTGGGTTTAACCTCATCGAGATCGATAGTAAAACCTGTTTGGTAATTTTTAGACCATATATGGCATGCATTCGTGCCGCTTTTTCTAAAAGAAAGGTAAATCTTTTTATCGATGGCAGCGGGCAAAACATGCCCCCCGTTATAGTCTATGTGCTCCCCTATTAAATTAATCCTTCCGGGTGAATGTACAGAAACCTCGCCCTCAAAATTTTTTAAATCCAAAAAGTTTTCTTGCCTATTATCAGATTGCGTCGTATTTTTCAAATCTTGCTAATTTTACGTGAAACAAATATAATAAAAGTGATATATACTTTTATTGTAATTTTAAAATATTTTCAAATAAATTATAATCATCAATGATTTCAAGCGCAGAAGAATATTATAAAGATGAATCAAAAATGCACGTTGCAACCGACTGCATTGTTTTTGGTTTTGACGACGGAGAATTAAAACTCCTTATATTTAAAAGACGTGTAGCGCCCAAAAAAGGAGCATGGTCGCTCATTGGAAGCTTTGTCCAAATTAACGAAGATGTTGACAATGCCGCTCGAAGGGTATTAAAAGAGATTACCGGCTTAGACAATGTTTTTTTCGAGCAATCGCTAACCTATGGTAAGGCAGACCGAGACGATGGTGCCCGCTGTATCTCGGTTGCACAATTTGCCTTAATAAGAATTGATGAATATGATAGGGAACTTACCGAAAAACACGGAGCATATTGGTATAAACTCGACGAATTGCCCGATTTGGTTTTGGATCACGACCAAATGGTAATAGATGCCTTGGCCAAGCTACGCCGAAAAGCAAAACACCAGCCCATTGGTTTCGAACTGTTGCCCGAAAAGTTTACCATTCCGCAGTTACAAAGTTTATACGAAGCCATCTTTCAGCGTAATCTAGACCCGGGCAATTTTAGAAAGAAAGTGCTTTCGTTCAAGGTGTTGAAAAAACTGGACGAAAAAGATAAGAGCTCTTCCAAAAGAGGGGCCTATTACTATAGGTTCGACCATGAAAACTACAAAAAGCTTTTAGAGTCGGGTTATAATTTTGAAATTTTATAAGTATTATTTACAATCCCATGTAAAATTTGCAATTTTATAGTTTAAAGTGGGCTTGTAATTGTAATGCCACCATTCTGAAGTAATGGCACCAAAACCAAAAGATTCCATGGTGCTTTTCAATAGTTTTCTATTGTCAAGCACTTCTTCCGGAAGGTTTTGATAGGCATGCCTGGCCTTTCTCCCAAAGAAATCAAAAGGAGTGCCCATGTCCAGTTCTTTGCCTTCCAAATCGGTAAGGGTTATGTCCACGGCTCCTCCTTTGTTGTGTATGGAGCCTTTGGCCGGATCTGCGACATAGGTTGCATTGGGTACTATTTTCCACATCTTTTTTTGTACATCGTGCGGGCGGTAACAATCAAAAAATTTAATGCGGTAACCCTTTTCCATAAAAGCTTTATTTGCCTTTAAAAGCGCCCTTGCAGTAATTGCCCGTACATAGCATTCGCCACAATCGTACACCTGTGCTTTTAAAAAATTATCGGTGGTGGCATATTTCATCTCATAAACAAAATCGTCGCTATAATCTGCCAAGCGTACAAAAGCAGTGTCCTTTACACTATCAAGAGCGGGCATTTCAGCCTTTTTTTCTTCTTTTAACAGTGTACTGTCAACCGTAACTATACTGTCTTTCTTTATAGACGGTCCCGCAGCTTTGTTAGTTTGTTTTGGTTCGTTTTTACAAGAAATGATTACAAGTACAAGTACAAGAAGATAATTTTTCATTTAAAAGCATCTATTTTGTTAAGGTTGGTAAAGATATAAAATTTAAAAAGTTAAAGAATTTATAACACCTTTTTATGCATTTGCTATTATAATTGAAACGAAAAACAATACTCAAAATAGCTGTAATTAAATATATAGGAATATATCATCAGCAATAAGACCGTATAAAAAAGAATATACTCTACATGGTTTTTAAGTTATTCTTACAATTAACTTATAATTCAATTAACGCTTTTGTATTTCCCTGCCTCCTAATTTTGGATTAACAAATTTGATTAACAACAAACAAAAGACAATTATGAAAAAGCAAGTTTTAATTATAGCAGCCTTACTAATAGGTAGTATAGCAAGTGCACAATCGTGGTCCAGCGAGTTCCAGATTGGGGCACGTGGAGGTGTAAACTTTTCCAGTGTAACCGGAGACGATATTGACAGTCCGGATTCAAGGACAAACTTTTATGCCGGTTTGGTGGCAGAAGCGCCATTAAGCGAGCGTTTTTCTGTTCAACCGGAGGTTTTCTATTCTGGTCAAGGTTTTGAAATAAACGACCGTGAAGACGAGCCCGATGGCGAATTTCAGGTAGATTACATTCAGGTACCACTTTTAGCAAAGCTATATCTAGCAGATGGCTTTAACCTACACGCAGGTCCACAAGTTGGGTTTAAAGTAAACGAGGAAATTGATTTTGAACCCACTGAAGACGCAGGCGATTTTGATACAGACGCCATTAATGATGTTGATTTTCAATTAACGGGTGGTGCAGAATATAAATTTGAAAACGGATTCTTCCTTCAAGCCAGATATTCATACGGGCTAACAGAGATTGTTGAAGATAGCGATATCCACAACTCCGTATTTTCTGCCGGATTAGGATACATGTTCTAAAAGAACCATAATTAAACATAATAGGTAAACCCAAACCCAAAAAATCCGTAGGCGTTTTTATAATGCTTACGGATTTTCTTTTTATGCATATGCATCATTAAACCGCTTAAAATTATCCATTTAAAAAATAAACCAACTTCAAATTTACAATTCCATAAAAATAAGTATCCACTTCATAATTAAGTATTATACGTATTTTAAATTAAGTATTTTTACTTATATTTGAATTCAAATTTACGTAGTTATGAAGAAAGTCATTGTTATCGGAAATGGAATGGTTGGCTATAAGTTTTGCGAAAAACTGGTAAATAAAGCCAATAGCACGGATTTTTCAATTGAAGTATTTGGCGAAGAACCCAGGCCTGCTTACGACCGTGTTCATTTAAGTGAATATTTTGGCGATAAATCTGCCAACGAACTTTTACTGGCACCTTCAAAATGGTATTTGGAAAACAATATAAAACTGCATACTTCTTCATTGATTTCGTCTATAGACCCTTCAAAAAAAGAAATAAAAACCTATAAAAACGAAAGCTTTACATACGACTATTTAGTTATTGCTACCGGTTCCTCTCCCTTCATCCCACCAATTAAAGGCGTAGAAAAAAAGGGTGTCTTTGTGTACCGTACACTTGAAGACCTGGATGCCATGAAGAGCTATGCCTCTAAATTAAAATCTGAAGGAAAAATAGAAGCGGCCGTGCTTGGCGGTGGTTTATTGGGGCTAGAAGCTGCCAACGCCGCAAAAGAACTGGGCATGAACACACATGTAATAGAGTTTGCGCCCCGGCTAATGCCAAGGCAGCTCGACCTTCCTGCCAGCAACCTGCTCAAACAAAAAGTTGAAGCCATGAACATAAAAGTCCACTTGGAGAAGGCAACAAGTGAAATCCTTGGTAAAAATGGCATTGAAAGCATGGCCTTTAACGATAATTCTTCGTTAAAAATAGATATGCTCATTATCTCGGCCGGCATCCGCCCGCGGGATGAGCTGGCAAGAAACTCCGGCATTAAAATTGGCGAACGTGGTGGTATTTGGGTAAACAATAAAATGCAAACCTCTGAAAAAGATATTTATGCAATTGGCGAAGTTGCCCTGTACAATAACGGAATATATGGATTGGTTGCACCGGGTTACGATATGGCAAACGTGGCGGTCGAGCAAATTACCGGTGGAGACCTAACCATGGCCCCGTCTATAGACATGTCTACGCAATTAAAGCTTATTGGAACCGAAGTTGCCAGTTTTGGCGATCCCTTTATTGAAAATGATGAAGTCGCGGTAATCTCTTTTGAAAACAAACACAAAGGAATTTACAAACGCATTAATGTTTCCAAAGATGGAAAAAAACTTCTCGGCGGAATTTTAGTGGGAGATGCTTCAGACTACAACACGCTCTTTCAACTGTATATCAATGCAATGAAGCTACCCGAAAATCCTGAAGATTTAATCCTTGGTGCAAGGGGTGGCGAAGCTTCTTCCGTGGGAAGTGTTATGGATTTTCCAGATTCGGCACAAATATGTTCTTGCGAAAGTGTTTCTAAAGGGACCATTTGCGGAATGATACAAGACGAAACTTGCTGCTCTGTCGCAGATGTAGTTAAAAACACCAAGGCTACCACCGGATGTGGCGGGTGTAAACCCATGGTTGTAGATTTGGTAAACGAATCTTTAAAAGCATTGGGGAAAGAAGTAAAGGAAACCTTGTGCGAGCATTTTAGCTATAACCGACAGGAACTGTACGATTTAATAAAAATAAACAAAATAACAACTTTTAACGAAGCCCTAAACCTTTTTGGCAAAGGAGATGGCTGCGAAACTTGCAAGCCTGCACTGGCTTCGCTTTTTGCAAGTATTTATATGGAAACTGCCAATAGGCAGGTTACCATTCAAGATTCTAACGACCGTTTTCTGGCAAACATTCAACGAAATGGCACTTATTCTATTGTACCCCGTGTTCCCGGTGGGGAAATAACCCCCGAAAAGTTAATGGTGCTCGGGAGCGTTGCCAAAAAATACGATCTGTACACAAAAATTACGGGCGGACAGCGCATTGACCTTTTTGGCGCAGAACTACACGAACTTCCCCTTATTTGGAAAGAACTCATCGATGCCGGGTTCGAAAGCGGCCATGCCTATGGAAAATCTCTTCGGACCGTAAAAAGTTGTGTTGGCTCCACATGGTGCCGGTATGGAATGCACGAAAGCGTTTCTTTTGCCATAGAAATTGAAAATAGGTATAGGGGCCTACGTTCTCCGCATAAATTAAAAGGCGGCGTTTCTGGCTGCATAAGGGAATGTGCCGAAGCCCGCGGAAAAGATTTTGGCTTAATTGCCGTAGAAGGTGGCTGGAACCTATATGTATGCGGTAACGGGGGTGCCACGCCCAAACATGCCATTCTACTGGCCGAGCAACTGGACGACGAAACCTGTATAAAATACCTTGATCGGTTTTTAATGTTTTACATCCGCACTGCGGCACCCCTTACCCGAACCGCTCCTTGGCTGGAAAAATTGGATGGCGGTATTGAATACTTAAAAAAAGTTGTTATTGAAGATTGCCTGGGCATTGCCGAAGAACTTGAAAAAGAAATGCAGGGTTTGGTAAACCAATACGAGTGCGAATGGAAACAGGCCATTGAAGATCCGGAAATGATGAAGCGCTTTAAACATTTTGTAAATTCCAACGATCCCGATGACAACATAGAATACGTGCCGTTAAGGGAACAAAAAATGCCAAAGGCCTGGAGATAAACGCATACAGTGGTCTACTATATCAGTTGGCAGGATGTCAGTTGTAAAAACTGCCAACTGAACGCTGAACCTTATTTTTTTAATAACGAATGCTCTCAAAATAATTATACACAATGGAACAAATACTTCAACAATATCAATCGGTTGCATCAACAAAAGTGATGACTTGGTTTCATGTGGGAAAAATTAATGATTTTCCCGAAAACGGCGGAGCCTGTATAAAATATAAGGCCAAACAGATAGCAGTATACAACTTTACTAGAAAATCAAAATGGTACGCCTGCCAAAATGTATGTCCGCACAAAATGGAAATGGTACTTTCCAGAGGAATGATAGGCGACCTAAGCGGAACACCAAAGGTAGCCTGCCCCCTACACAAAAAAACCTTTTCACTTGAAAACGGTGAAAACCTTAATGGCGACGATTATAAAATTGCAACCTATCCTGTTAAAATTGAAAACGAAAATGTGTATATTGGCTTCACCGATTAATTTATGAAGCTATGAGCCAACCGAGTTTTGAACAAGCCATTGAAAAAATAGACAAAGAAAACGCAAAAGACCCAAACAAAGAGATCTATCAAGGTAAGGAATATCCAAAAGAGCTTTTATATGCCCAAAGAATGACCAAGGCATTGCTTGATTTTAATCCTCAAGCCAATGAAGAACTGCAAATTGCCGCAAGGGCACAGCATATTGCCCGTTGGAAAATAGACCGCTCCTCGTATCCCATGGACCGCATTGGATATTTAAAATGGCGGGAAGAACTTAAAAAGATGCATGCCGACATGACCTCCGAAATCCTTTCTGAAGTTGGTTACAATGTTGAGTTTATTGAACGTGTTTCTTTTTTAATACGAAAGAAAATGCTAAAAAAAGACCCCGATTCCCAAACTTTGGAAGATGTTGTCTGTTTGGTTTTCCTTCATTATTATTTTGAAGATTTCGCACAAAAACATCCTGATGAAAAAGTAGTAGATATCCTTCAAAAAACATGGGGGAAAATGTCAGAAAAAGGACACAAAGCTGCCTTAGAACTACCTTTGGACGAAAAAAGTTTTTCCCTTATTAAAAAAGCACTGGCTTAAAAAGAACCTTAATAAAACAGGAAAGGCTTCCAAAATAAGTTATACATTCAATCATGGACAAAAAGGTCACATCGCTCGACCAGAATACCTTTAACCGTTTAAGGAAACTGTACATTATAGCTCTTAGTGCCATTGCCTTGTCGGTTATTGTCAGTCAGTTGTTGGTACGCAAATATTTAAGCGATCAGCGGGACGATGCCAAGATTGTAAACATTGCGGGAAGGCAGCGTATGCTAAGCCAAAAACTAAGTAAGGAAGTGTTACTGCTAAGCCATTCTATCTCCAAATCACAATTGGACACGCTGGAGAACACGCTTCAGTTATGGGTAAATTCGCACAGGGCGTTGCAAAATGGAAGCGGACTTATGCAGTTTGAAGGGAATAATTCAGAAGTAATCAAAACCATGTTCAACGAGCTTCAGCCTTCATTTATAGAAATACAAAATGCCACGAACACTATCCTGCAAAAATCGAAACAAAACGGTTTTTCTTCTGAAAAAATAAGCGGTGAAATTTCTAGTATCCTTTTCCACGAAAGAAATTTTTTGACCCTCATGGATCGCATCGTAAACCAATACGACCGTGAAGCCACACAAAAAGTAGAGAAATTACAGAAACTAGAATTTGTACTGCTAATCATTACCCTTGCAATTTTACTTGCTGAATTTCTCTTGATATTCTGGCCGGCAGCCAAACGTACCAAGCAAACCATAAAGAATTTATTGCTATCGGAAGAAAGAGCAAAGGAGATGGCCTATAATGCCGATAAATTAAGCCAGGCAAAGGAAGAGTCTGTTAAACAATTAAAGGCCTTGAGCCTTGTTATGGAGCAAACACTACTGTTTGCCCGCATCTCTACCGATGGTTATTTAATAGAATTGGGAAATAAATTTAGCAGTTTGTTTAATTACAGGAGTTTTTCGGGAAACACAAAATTTGCCGAAGTCATTTCAACCCATGTAAGTGAGCAAGAGCAAATAGAAAAAATTATTGAAGACCACCTACAAACGGGCTGGCAAGGGGAAATTAAGGGAACTACGGCCGGCAATGCATCTGTATGGCTGGAAATGTCGTTAATTCCGTACCACCCGGTAACCCACAAAGAAGAACTGCTTGTAATTTGTTTTGATATTACCGAACGCAAAAAGGCGCAAATCCAAATAGAAAAACTTACAAAAGAGCGCTTCCAGGCCGAAATGGACCAACAAAAAGAGCTGTCGGCAAAAATTATTGAAAATCAGGAACAAGAACAGAACAGAATTGCCAAAGACATACACGACGGTATAGGGCAAATGCTTACGGGACTTAAATACAACATTGAAAGTATAGATGTTTCCAACCGGGAAAAAACGGCCGAAAAAATTTCCCACCTAAAAGAACTTACAAGCAATATTATTAAAGGCGTGCGGACGGCCACCTTTAACCTTACACCGCCAGAACTTACAGACCACGGCATTGTTTCGGCACTTACAAAACTTACCTTGGAACTTTCTAAATTTACGGGAAAGGACATTGTTCTTTTTAATAAAACCAATTTTAACGATCGGTTAGATTCGCTTACAGAAATAAACATATACAGAATTACGCAAGAAGCAGTCAATAATGCCATAAAATATGCGGAATCTTCGCACATCATTGTTTCGATGTCCCATAGCAATGAAGTTTTAAGTATTACTATTGACGACAACGGAAAAGGGTTCGATCCCAAAAAAACCCAGTCCCGGAAAAATGGCGAAGGCGGCATGGGACTTACATTTATGAAAGAACGTATAAAATATATAAACGGACGCTTGTTTATTTCTTCAACACAGGGCGAAGGTACCCGGGTTACCTTAAATGTGCCTGTTTAAAACTTCAAAATGCTTATTGACAATCCGCTTAAACGGATTAACTTTGGTTAAGTATTTTTCCGTATTTTCGTACTTAGAAAAGCTACAGAACATTCATGGGCACAATCAATATCATTTTGGCAGACGACCACGTACTTGTTAGGGACGGGATAAAATCGTTATTGGAAGACGAAGAAAACATTCAGGTAATAGATGAAGCTTCAAACGGAAAAGAAGCACTGGAAGTTATCGCCAAAAACAAACCCGATATCTTGGTGGTCGATATTAGAATGCCCGAAATGAATGGCATTGAAGTTGTAAAAAAGCTTAAATCTGCCCCAACCGATATAAAAGCCTTGGTCCTTTCCATGCACGATTCAGAAGAATACGTTGTACAATCCATACAGGCCGGGGCCGACGGATACCTCTTAAAAGGCGCCAGCAAAGAAGAATTCATCAAGGCCCTACATACCATTGCAGAAGGTGGCAAATATTTTGCAGGCGATGTTTCTTCTATCATCATCAATAATTTTGTTGACGGAAAACCTAAAAAGAAAGACACTACAAACACAAACGAATTTAACCTTACCAAAAGGGAAAAACAAATAATGGAACAGGTTTTAAAGGGCTTGAGCAATAAAGAAATTGCCGAAGAACTAAAAATAAGCAAACGCACCGCCGAAGTACACCGTTTTAATTTAATGAAAAAACTGGATGTAAAAAACCAGATCGAGCTGGTCAACAAAGCGCAAATGCACAATCTTATATAAAGTTAAATATTACATACAATTCAACTCCGCACCCAATTACCTTCATATTTAATAAAACACATAATAAATAGTTGATTTTTAGCATTTTTACAAAATAAATCAGCTAAATTCCTTTTTTAATAATTCTTCCTAAATACTTGTATTTTTTAACATTAATTACGTATTAATACTTATTTTTAAATCAAAATTAAGTATTATGAAAACTATAGTTACAACAAAAGCTACAAAATTAAATTTAACCAATTTAAAAAGCGTTCCCATAAGAACGTTCTGGATATCTGCTATTGCCTTTTTCATGTGCTTTTTTTCATGGTTTGGCATTGTGCCCTTTATGCCAGATGTGGTAAAAGAGCTTGGCTTGTCTCCAGACCAAAAATGGAACGCGGTTATCCTAGCGGTCACTGGAACCGTGTTTGCGAGATTATTAATTGGTAAATTATGTGATAAATATGGGCCACGGCTTTGCTACACATGGCTTTTAATATTGGGGGCCATTCCTGTGATCCTGACCGGTTTGGTGCAAACTCCTTTTCAATTTTTGGCGTGCAGGCTTTTTGTTGGCTTTATAGGTGCTTCCTTTGTTATTACGCAGGTTCATACTTCCTTGATGTTTGCTTCCAATGTAGTTGGCACAGCCAATGCCACCTCGGCAGGATGGGGTAATCTGGGCGGGGGAGCCAATCGTTTGGGGATGCCGCTAATTGCCGCGGCCGTAATAAGTTTTGGCGTTGCCGAAACCGATGCCTGGCGCTATGCAATGGTTATTGCAGGCAGCATTTGTTTTTTAATGGGCATTGTATACTATTTTTTTACGCAAGACACTCCCGAAGGGAATTTTAAAGAGTTGAAAGAAAAAGGAAAAAAAATACCGAATGCCAAAAAAGATGAAGTAGGCTTTCTGGAGGCCATTAAAGATTACAGGGTCTGGATTTTATTTATAGTTTACGCAGCGTGTTTTGGAATAGAATTAACCGTGTATGGCACCATGGACGACTATTTGCAAAATACTTTTAGGCTGGAAAGGATTACCGCCGGGAACATTGTGCTATCGTTTGCTCTAATGAATGTTTTTGCCCGGACTTTAGGCGGCTTTTTTGGCGACAGGTTTGGCAACAAAAAAGGCCTGCGTGGCAGGGTTTTGTTCTTGGCCATAATATTGGCGGTAGAAGGTATCATGCTTTCCGTGTTTTCTACCATTACCAGTTTAACATTGGGCATTTTCTTCCTCGTAGCATTTAGCCTGAGTGTACAAATGGCCGAAGGGGCTACATTTTCTGTTGTACCATTTATAAACAAAAGGGCCATTGGTTCTATTTCGGGTATTGTTGGTGCCGGTGGGAATGTAGGTGCCTTTCTGGCCGCTATTTTACTGAAATCAAAATCGGCTATTGCCGAAAAAATAGCCATTGCCGAAAGTCAGGGACTAAGCAATGGCCTTATTAAAACAGCCCAAGCTGAAGCTGCTGCAAATGCCGTATCAAGTGGATACCTAATTATTGGTTTTCTTGTAATTGTAACAGGCTTTACCGCCCTTGCAATTAGATTTTCTGTTCAAGACGAAAAAGTTGCACGCAGGGAAACACAACAGTCATCTGGAAAACTCAGCCCTGCAAATGGTTAATCATTAAGGATTAAAATTATGAATCTAAAAATAGTTGGCTGCTAAAATTATTGTATTCATAATAATGGGGAAGCCCTGTTTCATTTTAAAATTAAAATATGCAAATTAGTTTAAAATCGGTGATAGAATGATGACAGAAGAAGTAAAAACAACTTGTTCGTACTGTGGTGTTGGTTGTGGCATAATTGTAAAAAAAGATGCCCAAAACAGGGTAACGGTCGAAGGCGATAAAGACCATCCCGTAAACAGGGGGATGTTGTGTTCTAAAGGAATGAACCTTCATTATGTTGCCAACGATATCTCTGATAGGATTTTGTACCCCGAAATGCGTTGGAGCAAATCGCATCCACGGGAACGTGTTTCGTGGAATAATGCCATGGAAAGGGCAGCTTCGGTTTTTAAATCGATTATAAAAAAACACGGACCGGACAGTGTAGGTTTTTATGTTTCTGGACAATGCTTAACAGAAGAATATTACATTGCCAATAAGCTCACCAAAGGTTTTATAGGAACCAACAACATCGACACCAATTCTAGGCTATGCATGAGCTCGGCGGTTGTTGGTTATAAAAAGACTTTTGGCGAAGATTCGGTACCCATTGCTTACGACGACATAGAACTGGCCGATTGCTTTTTAATTGCAGGAGCAAATCCTGCTTGGTGCCACCCTATTCTCTTTAGAAGGATAGAACAGCATAAGGAGAAAAACCCCGAAGTGAAAATTATTGTCGTGGACCCGCGAAAAACCGATTCTGCTAATTTTGCCGACCTTCATTTGCAAATAATCCCCGGTACAGATATTGTGCTGTACAATGCCATTGGAAGGCGTTTATTGGAACGCGGGCTTATTGATTACAATTTCATAAAAGAGCACACCGAAAACTATCAAAAATACAAAGAGCAAATATTGTCCGTTTCCCTAAAAAAAGCCTCAAAAATATGTGGTGTCCCAGAAAACGATATTAAAAAAGCCGCCGACATGATTGGGCTTTCCAATGGCTACATAAGCATGTGGGCAATGGGGCTAAACCAAAGCGTAATTGGTACCGATAAAAATTTTGCACTGCTCAATTTGTCCCTCATTACCGGGCAAGTTGGCAAACCCGGTTCGGGCCCATTTTCGCTTACCGGACAACCCAACGCTATGGGAGGCCGCGAAGTTGGCGGAATGGCAAATTTATTGGCGGTTCATAAAAACCTTTTCAATGAAACCCACCGTAAAGAAGTAGCCCAATTTTGGGGCGTAAACAGTATTTCGGGGAAAGCCGGTTATACAGCTACCGAAATGTTTGACGCGCTCGAAAAAGGAAAATTAAAAGCCATATGGATTGTATGTACCAACCCAATGGTGAGCATGCCCAATGCCAGAAAAATTGAAGAAGCCTTGAAAAATGCCAAATTTGTGGTTCTTCAGGATATTTCGCATGCATCAGATACTTCTAAAATGGCCGATTTATTGCTTCCCGCTGCCGGGTGGCTTGAAAAAGAAGGTACCATGACCAACTCTGAACGCCGGATTTCATACCTTCCAAAAGCACTGAATGCCCCAGGTGAAGCCAGGCCCGATGTTGAAATATTATGCGATTTCGCTTCAAAAATGGGTTATCGGGGCTTTAATTATAATTCAACAGAAGAAATTTACAGGGAATATTGCTCCATGACCAAAGGAACAAACATCGACATTTCCTTTTTAAATTACGACCGACTTAAAAACGAAGGCACAATACAATGGCCGGTGCCAGAATATAGGCACAAAGGAACCCAACGCCTTTTTGAAGACCGGAAATTTTACACGCCAACGCAAAAAGCAATTTTCAATGTTCCATACAGCACAGAAAATGCATCTATTCCAACCGATGCAAAGCAGCCGTTAATTTTAACAACCGGAAGAATTAGGGATCAATGGCATACCATGACAAAGACAGGCAAGGTATCCCGCTTGCATACGCATTACCCCAGCCCAGTAATAGAAATAAACCCCGTAGATGCCTATTTGTACCATATAAAAAATGGCGACATTACCGAAGTTAAAAGTAGAATGGGTACGGTACGGCTTCGCGCAAAAGTTACCGACAATGTCCGTGAGGGCGTTATTTTTATCCCGATGCACTGGGGGAAAGTGTTAAAAAGTGACCTTAACCGGGCAAACAACCTTACCAATACCATTGTTGACCCACAATCCAAAGAACCCGATTTTAAATTTACGGCCGTTTCGGTATCAAAATATAAAAAAGAGAAAGAAAAAATTATAATTGTTGGCGCAGGTGCCGCCGCATTCAGGTTTGTTCAAAATTACCGGGACCATAACCCACTTGATGAAATTGATGTCTTTTCAGAAGAAGAGAATCCGTTTTACAACCGTGTGCTTTTACCGGAATATGTTACCGAAGAACTTACTTGGGAACAGCTTCAAAAAATGAAGGAAAACGAGCTGAAGAAACTCAAAATAGCCATTCATGGCGGAATTTCCATCACACAAATCAACAGGGAGCAAAAAACCGTTACGGACGCACATGGAAATTTATACAGCTACGACCGCTTGATATTGGCTACCGGAAGCCGGGCCTTTGTTCCAAACGATGTACAATTAAACCTGCCGGGCAGGTATACGCTTAGGAGCAAAGAAGATGCCGACCAATTTAAACTTCATCTGGACAAAATTAAACTCCCAATAAAAGAAAAACATGTGGTTATTGTTGGGGGCGGACTTCTAGGATTGGAGCTTGCCGCAGCTCTTAAGCACCAAGGCATGAAAATTACCATTATTCAACGTTCCTCAAGACTTATGGAGCGCCAACTGGATAAAACTTCCAGTAAATTACTTGCCATGGACGTCCAGGAAAGAGGCGTACAGATTTATTTTGACAATGAGGTTAGCACTGTTTTTGACGATGAAGAATCTGGCGACCTTTTTATAACGCTTAAAAGTGGTAAAAGCTTTAATGCACATGCCATTGTGTATGCCATTGGTACACGGCCGAACATAGAAATTGCCAAAAAATCTGGAATAAACTGTGGAAGAGGCATCAAAATAAACCAACATTTGCAAACTTCAGATGCATCGATATTTGCAATTGGCGAAATTGCGCAGTTTAACAATCAACTGTTCGGAATTACTTCCGCAGCGGAAGAACAAGCCAATATTTTATCAAATTTTATCGCCGGAGATATCAGCAGTTCGTACAAAGGTTCTGTGTTGATGAACATCCTTAAGTTTAACGACCTCAACCTTTGCAGTATCGGGGACCTTAACATTCCCGAAAACGATAGCAGTTATGAAGAAGTTATATTCATGGACGTAAGCAAGCGCTATTATAAAAAATGTATTGTAAAAGACGATTTACTGGTAGGGGCCATCCTTATGGGCGATAAAAACGAATTTGCCGAGTTTAAGGAGATGATCGAAAACAAAACAGAACTTTCGCACAAAAGGGACACCCTGCTCCGCGGAAGCGGAAATACAAAACCCGTAAAAGGAAAATTAATATGCTCGTGCAGCCAAGTGGGCACCGGAAATATAGAGGAGGCCATTTCCAGCGGATGTACCGACTATACAGCCTTGTGCAAACAAACCGGTGCAGGCCTGGGTTGTGGAAGTTGCAAGACCGAAGTAAGGCAGCTCCTAAAAAACAGTGCCGTACTCACTTAAAAAACAAAACAATGAGAAAAGAATTGTACCGTTTAATCATAAAAGGAGGCGTTTTATCTCCCGGCGAGCTTAAAAACATAGTAACCTGCGCCGAAAATTCGGGCCTAAAAAGTATTTCTTTTGGCTCCCGGCAGGACATTCTTTTCAACAAAGAGATTAAACGGGAACAGCTCGATAATTTTAACGACCTGGAATGGATTGCGCCCAATGCTAAAGGTACAGAGAACATTATGTGCTCTTATATTTCTGCCGATATTTTCCCAAACACCAGTTGGTTGACGGGAGACCGCTATTTGTATATCTTAGAACAGTTTAGGCATCAACCATTATTAAAAATCAACATTGCCGACCCCAAACAAAGGCTCGTTCCACTTTATACCGGACATTTAAACTTTATTGCTTCTCCGCACGAAGATTATTGGTATTTGTACTTAAGGCTCCCGCAATGGGAAAAAACGACCATGTACCCGGTATTGATCTATAGTTGGGATATTGCCAAGGTGTCGGTTGCCATTGAGGCGCTCCTGCAAGAAGAACCCGAAAATGTTTCAACGGTATTCGAGCTGGTAAACGATGCCGTGGACGCTAACAACAGAAATATTGACACTCCCTTGCACGTACCTTTTCACCCTTTTCCTTATTATGAAGGGATGAACAGGATGGGCACCGACAAATATTGGCTGGGACTTTATTGGAGAAACAATAAATACGACCTAGATTTTTTAAAATCCATGTGCGATCTGTGCGCCGAATGCAAAATAGGTAAAATAGGCATTACCCCATGGAAATCTTTTATCATTAAAGGAATCCAGACAGAGTTTAAATTAAAATGGGAAAAATTTTTAGGAAAAAGAGGCATCAATGTCCGCCATTCCATGTTGGAACTAAACTGGCATTTGCCCGTTGCCAATAAAGAAGCTTTGAAACTTAAAAGATACCTGGTCTCCAATTTCGATCAAAACGACATCAGTACTTACGGGCTTACCTTTGGAATTACCGATTATACCCGTAAAGCCTATTATTTCACCTCTATTGTAATTGAAAAGAACAAACAGCCCGAAATTTCGGTCGATTTTAAAATACGCGACACCTATAACCTACTTTATGCCAAAAACTTCGACCCAAATACAATGGAATACCTAATCCATGTGCAGGACGTAGATAAAGTGGAACTCCCCGGCCTGTTAATTGAACTCAGCAAAATGTATTTTGATGTTTTAGGTGAGGGGCAAGACACTCCCAATAAAAAAACAGAAAAAAAAGATACCATTGAAACAGAAGTATACCAATGTAGGGAGTGCCTAACCATTTACGACCCCGAGTATGGCGACATAACACAAAATATCGATCGGCAAACCCCATTCAACGAACTGCCCGAAACCTATTGCTGTTCCCTATGCGAAGCTCATAAAAGTGCCTTCGCCAAAAAAGTATTGGTAAAAGAATTGGAATGATGTGGGATGTTGTTCAATTAATAATTAGGTTTTTTTGCTATTATGTAGCTATGATGTTACGTTGCTATGCTGTTGAGGGTTGAGAGTCCAGAGGTTCAAGGTTTCAGGTTTGAGTATGTTAACTAATCCCTAATCACTTTTCCCTTATCGCTAATCACTATTCAAGGTTGTTATGCTGTTACGATGCTATGTTGTTGAGAGTTGAGGGTTGAGAGTCCAGAGGTTCAAGGTTTCAGGTTTCAGGTTTCAAATATCGCTAAGGGAGTGTTCAATTAACTAATCCCTAATCACTTTTCACTTTTCCCTAATAACAATTAACCATTAACTAACCCCCTTTCCTCATTTACTTATTAATTCATTGCATTATGTGACTTCTCCTTACGTCGAAGTGACCAGAAACCAAAACTATAAATCCTGAACCCTCAACGCTAAACTAGAAAAAGCCTTAAACTCAATCATGGCCTTGGCCGCGCAGTATTTTAAAAACATGGAGGACATGGGGGAAAATAGCTTCCATGGATTCTCTTGCACCATTGGTAGAGCCCGGTAAAGCAAGTACCAAACAATTCCCGATGGTACCGGCCATACTTCTGGACAACATTGCAAAAGGCATGCGCTCTTGCCCGTAACTCCGTATGGCTTCTTCTATCCCTGGTATTTCCCTATCCAACAAAGGTTTTAATGCTTCAGGTGTGATATCCCTGTAAGACAATCCGGTTCCCCCGGTATAGATCAATAAGTTATGGTCACGTGATAATTCTTTGGCTTTCGAGGCGATAATATCTTTTTCGTCTGGAACAATTTCATAATTTAAAACTTCAACATTGCATTCCTTAAGCTTTTTAATAATGGCCTTTCCGGCGGCATCTTCCTTTTTTCTTTCAGAAATAGTATCAGAACACACAACAACTGCTGCCTTTAACCCCAATGGGTACATGCGTTTAAATTTATCGATCCCGCCCTTGCCCGATACCATTTTTACAGGACCCAAATCTACGCCCCCATCTGGGTTACCGTTAAAAAACTGCCTTAATGCAATTCCCGCTATCGATGCGCCCAACATGGCCTCTGCATCCAGATTGGTTTTATGGATGCCCTTTACCATAACGGTAAAGGTAAGTTTGTTCTCTTCCAATAGGTCGGTTATTTCAATGGCATCAATTAAAAAAGGATGAGCATTCGGCAATATCGATGGGGTGTTTTTAACGGCCAATAAAACCGTAGTCTTTACTTCGGCAAAAACTTCTTTGGTATAAAGCGGCATCAAAGGGGTTCCGAGCGTAAGCGTAATTTCGGCCGTTGAGGCATAAAGTGTTTTTATTGTGGTTGAAATATCTTTCATCTTAAATAGTATTTAACGATATATCATAAAAGGAGCGATACCGTTTTTCATTTTGTAATCCTTTTTCAAATATAAGATTTAGTGAACGGTAAACATGCTTAAAAAAAGAAGAATCTGCCCTGTTCGGGAAAAAAATTTAAGCCCCCTGATGAATTTAAGCCCAAATACAGTGCTGTATTATATTAAAAACCTCATTATCAATTAAAAGAGATTGAAATATTTATTAAAATAAATACTGTGATGTCAATTAATAAGAGTACCTTTGCGCCCTTATTTTAAATAGATATATGAACAAATTTGAACAATTAGGACTGAACGAACAGCTACTCAAGGCCATAACCGACATGGGCTTTGAAACGCCTTCTGAAGTACAGGAGAAAGCTATTCCGGTCCTACTCGCCAACGAAACCGACATGGTGGCCTTGGCACAGACAGGTACAGGGAAAACAGCTGCTTTCGGATTTCCTATGATTCAGAAAATAGATGCAAACAGCAAGACCACGCAAGGGCTTATTTTATCGCCCACACGCGAACTATGCTTGCAAATCGCCAACGAATTAAAATTGTATTCCAAATATTACCCATCGCTAAACGTGACGGCCATATATGGGGGCGCCAGTATTACAGAACAGGCAAGACAAGTAAAAAGAGGAACGCAGATTGTAGTTGCCACGCCCGGTAGGATGAAAGACATGATAAGCCGTAACATGGTAGACATTTCTAAAATTGAGTATTGTGTACTCGATGAAGCAGACGAAATGCTGAACATGGGCTTTTACGAAGACATTAAGGACATTCTTTCGCATACGCCAAAAGAAAAAAGCACATGGTTGTTTTCTGCAACCATGCCAAAAGAAGTAGCTACAATTGCCAAGAAATTCATGAAAAACCCACATGAAATTACCGTGGGAACAAAAAACTCTGCATCAGAAAATGTACAACATGAATATTATGTAGTTAGCGGTAGGGACAGGTATTTGGCCCTGAAACGCTTGGCCGATACCAACCCGGATATTTTTTCGGTGGTTTTTTGCCGGACAAAGCGCGATACCCAAAAAGTAGCAGAAAGGTTAATTGAAGACGGATACAATGCCGGTGCACTTCACGGCGATTTAAGCCAGAACCAACGTGATATTGTTATGAAGGCCTTTAGAAGCCAACAAATACAAATGCTGGTTGCCACAGATGTTGCCGCACGCGGTATTGATGTAGACGATATTACCCACGTTATTAATTACCAGTTACCAGATGAAATAGAAACCTATACGCACCGAAGCGGGCGTACGGGAAGGGCTGGTAAATCGGGGATCTCAATGGTTATTATTACCAAAAGCGAACAACGTAAGATACATGCCATAGAACGCATTATTAAACAGAAATTTGAAGCAAAGAAAATACCAACTGCCGACGAAATCTGTGAAATCCAGTTGTACCACTTGGCAAGCAAGATCAAGAACACCGAAATAAACGATGATGTTGAGAACTATTTGCCTGCAATAAACGATGTTTTAGAAGGCATTGACCGCGAGGAACTTATTAAAAAAATGGTCTCTGTAGAATTTGGCCGTTTTGCCGAATATTACAAAAAGGCAGGCGACCTTAATGTTGCTGCAAATTCAAGTTCCAACGGAAGCGATTATTCATCAGAAGGAAACACAAGATATTTTATCAACGTTGGTTCCCGTGATGGCTATGACTGGATGGTTTTAAAAGACTTTTTAAGAGAGCAGCTTCAACTGGAAAAAGACGACCTGTTTAAAGTAGATGTTAAAGAAAGTTTTTCTTTCTTCAATACAGATTCTACGCATACCGAAAAGGTCTTGGCCACTTTCTCTGAATTTAAAATGGACGGACGTTTCATCAACGTAGAAGTTTCTAAAAATGCCCGCGAAAACTCAAGAGGGCGCGGTAAACGCTCTGGCGGAGGCGGAAAACGAAGCAGAAGAAGCGATAAAGGTTCTGGGGGCAGTTATGGAGAAAAACGCTTTGGTAAAAAAGGCGGAAAAGGAAATAAGCCCGGGAGTGGAAAAAGAAGATCTAAAAAAAGATTTTAGTTAATTATAAATTAAAAATGCGCCAATAGGCGCATTTTTTCCTTTTGTTTGCTATTTTTAGCCGCAATTTAATTTACGTAACGAACTGTTGGTCTATTGTGATACCTACTATATTTGTTTATAAACCAATCACATTCTTTAGGCATCAGATTACTTTTTTAGTATGTTTGAAGTAATGAAAAAAATATTTTTGATATTAGCCCTTCTCTCCTTTGGCCATGCCTTTTCGCAAGACAACGAAGGAGCGTTAAAAGGAACTGTCGTGAACACTTCGGACGATGCGCCTTTGGACAATGTCCATGTACTTAACCTAAACCAGGTTATCGGTACCATTACCAACGAAAAAGGCGAATTTAATATTCCCGCCCGCGCCAACGACACGCTATATTTGTCGTACCTCGGTTTTAAGTCCATTAAAGTCCGCGTTACCAACGACATGCTCAAATATCAAAATACCAAAATAGGATTGACCGAATTGGCTTATGCCCTGGAAGAAGTTGTGGTACGGCCATTCCAACTTACGGGCTACCTAGATATCGATGCCAAGAATATTCCCATAAACGAATCTGCCCGATACAGCATTTCGGGCCTAAACGTTGGTTACGAAGCCGGTAGCAGGAACCCCAATGCCTTTGCTAAGGTTATGGGCTCCATCTTCAACCCGGCCGATTTCCTCCATAACCTCTTTGGAAAGAAACCCAAACAAATGCGAAAGCTTAGAAAAATGCAGGAAGATGATAAAATCCGTAATTTGCTGGCTTCCAAATTCGACCGCGAAACCTTGATGGCCCTATTGCAAGTGGACAAAGTGGATATTGAAGAAATTTTACGAAACTGTAATTATTCCGACAGTTTTATTGAAACCGCCAACGACCTCCAAATTCTCGATGCCATAAGTAATTGCTACGAAGAATACAAAGTACTTAACCGAGGGAATTAATCAAAGAAAGACATCTATAAAATTTTATTGAGTCTACGTAATCAATCACAATGTACTTTCGCTTCCAACCGAGAGGTTATTAAAGTTAACACTTTTATAATCAAGCATTAACCGCGCTTCGGCCATTAAACATATGTTATGATCTATAGCGGGCAATCGGTAAATTTTCATATTAAATATCAGAAAATATAGGTTATTCTATTAACTTCTTGTTTTTTAAATGACAAAAAATAGCATATTTACGACACTAAACTTATATCTATGAAATATTCTTTAATGGCATTTCAAAAATATGCCGAATTTAACGGACGCTCCAGAAGAAGCGAATATTGGTATTTTTTCTTGTTCAACATGATAGTCAGCTATTCGTTACTTTTGGGAGAAGCGTATATAAATGGCACAAGGTATCTTAATTTAGTATATGTTATTGCCTCATTTATTCCTTCTCTTGCAGTGGGTGTAAGAAGACTTCATGACGTTGATAAAAGTGGTTGGTTTATACTCGTTCCCCTGTATAACATAATACTACTTGCTACAGAAGGAGATAATGGTCCAAACCAATATGGTCCCGACCCTAAAAATGAAAATATCTCTGAAATAGAAGAAATCGGGAAAGAATAACCCTTCCCTTACTTTTTGTAACAAAAAAGTTTAGCTGCTACATTGCAACGGGATTTTATTCATTATTTTTTTTAGTATCTTCAGTATCAATAAACTAAAAAATTAAAATATATGAAAACCCATACATTCATAATACTAGCCGCTATACTTTGCTTGGTTTCTTGTAAAAAAGAAGCCAAGAAAGGTAAAGACGTTACCGCCGAGGCCGTTTCTCAAATAAGCAAGGAACTCTCCAACTCCGAAAGACACCACGAGTGGGTAGATTTAAAACGTGAAAAGGGTACTTTTAAAGCCTTTGTGGTTTATCCCGAAAGCAATGTTGCCACCGATGCCGTTATTGTAATACACGAAAACAGAGGATTAAACGACTGGGCACGTTCTTTTGCCGATAAACTGGCGGGCAAAGGATACCTTGTTATTGCCCCGGACATGATATCTAATACTGTTGAAGGAATTGAAAAAACAACCGATTTTGCCGATTCCGACAAAGCTCGGGAAGCCATCTATGCCTTAAGCCCAGATGGGGTTACAGCAGACCTGAACGCAGCTTTTGAATACATAAAAAAAGACCCGGCCAGTACCGGAAAAGTATCGGTGGTTGGCTTTTGTTGGGGCGGATCTCAAAGTTTTAGGTACGCCACTAACAACCCTGCCATAAACAAGGCTTTTGTGTTTTATGGCACCGCTCCCGAAGACAAAAATGCTCTGGAAAGCATTAATGCACCCGTATATGGTTTTTATGGTGGAAACGATAACCGCGTAAATGCAACCATTCCAGATACCAAAACTGCCATGCAGGAATTTGGCAAAACTTATGAGCCCGTAATTTACAACAGGGCCGGACATGCATTTATGAGAAGGGGCGCAGAAACCGATACCGATGAAGCCAACAAAAAAGCACACGATGAAGCTTGGGAACGATTGCTAAAATTGCTTAAATAATACCACATCGGGCGACTGTTTGCCAAGGTGTTTCTAACAAGCATACATACTTTAAGGTATTTTATACGTAACTATTGGCGTTTACTTAGTGGGTAAAACATTTAAATTGATTAGATTTGCCCTATTACACATTTGTTTATTCATGAGAAAAATAATTCTTATGGCATTGCTATGCACCATAGCAACTGCTAATGCACAAAATACCGGACTTTTTAAAGACGAAACTACATTTACAAGACAGGATACACTACGGGGCAGCATTACCCCGGAACGCGCTTGGTGGGACCTTAATTATTACGACCTCGATGTAACGGTAAAGCCAGACGAAAAGTACATCTCGGGTTTTAACACCATTCGTTATTTGGTATTGAACACAAATCAGGTAATGCAAATTGATTTACAGCCGCCATTGAAAATTGAAAATGTAACACAAAACGGTAAAAAACTGGATTTTACAAATGATGGAAATGCACACTTTATAACCCTAAAGGAAAAACAAAAGGTGGGCGATTACAATGAAATTATTGTTTATTATTCCGGACATCCAAAAGAAGCCATAAGAGCCCCATGGGATGGAGGTTTCTCATGGAAAAAAGACAAAAACGGAAAAGATTTTATTGCCACATCCTGTCAAGGGCTTGGTGCCAGCGTATGGTGGCCCAATAAAGACCATATGTACGACGAAGTAGACAGCATGAAAATAAGTGTTACCGTGCCCAAAGACCTTACGGAAGTCTCTAACGGCAGGCTTATTGGCGTAGACGAGCATAAAGAAACAAAAACCTTTCATTGGTTTGTAAGCAACCCAATAAACAATTACGGGGTCAATATAAACATTGGCGATTATGTACATTTTGGAGAGGTATACCAAGGCGAAAAAGGTCCGCTGGATATGGATTATTATGTATTGAGCTATAATTTGGATAAGGCCAAGGAGCAATTTAAGCAAGCCCCTAAAATGATGGAAGCCTTTGAACATTGGTTTGGCCCATACCCCTTTTACGAAGACAGCTATAAACTTGTGGAAGTGCCTTATTTAGGCATGGAGCACCAAAGTTCTGTTACCTATGGAAATAAATACGAAAATGGCTATTTGGGCCGTGACCTTTCTGGTACGGGCTGGGGCTTAAAATTCGATTTTATCATTATTCACGAAAGCGGACATGAATGGTTTGCCAACAACATTACCTATAAAGATATTGCCGATATGTGGGTACATGAAAGCTTTACGGCCTATTCAGAAAATTTATATTTAGATTATTACTTTGGAAAAGAAGCCTCTGCCGAATATGTAATCGGTACACGAAAGGCCATAAGAAACGATATCCCGATTATTGGCAAATACGATGTTAACAACGAAGGTTCGGGCGATATGTATTACAAAGGCGCCAATATGTTGCATACCTTGCGCCAGCTAGTTGAAGATGATGAAAAATGGCGTTCCATACTTCGAGGCCTAAATAAAGATTTTTATCATCAAACGGTAAAAACTAAACAAATTGAAGATTACCTATCTGAAAAAACCGGTATTGACCTTTCGGCATTTTTTAATCAGTATTTACGCACGGTCATGGTACCCAATTTAAACTACAAAATAGAAGGAAAAACACTAAGCTATAAATATACCGATGTTGTTGAAAACTTTGACATGCCGGTACAGGTATTGGTTAACGGCGAAGAACAATGGATACAACCAAATAAAGACTGGCAAGAGTTAACTGCCAAAACAAACATAAATAGCTTTGAGGTAGATAACGATTTTTACATCTATCATACAGAAATAAAATAATTGCTTGAGGAATTTTAAGATTAAAGCAACCCGATAGTTTTTGAATGTGCAATTGCAATAGAACTATCTACAAAATAGCAAGTCGGCACTTTAAATGTTTCAATATTTTGTAACATTTTTACCGTCTTGCTATTTTGTTTATTAGTGGTTTGCCTAATATATACAGCAGCGACATTTTTAGGGAAGTACTTTACAATTTCTTCATAAATACCGGGATCTTTTTGAGAATCGTCCCCCATTAAAACAAAATTCATCTGCGGATAAAATTCAAGGATATCTTTAATCTTATTGAATTTATGCCTGTGATTTCCCCTACCGGAAAACAAGAAGTCTGTTAGTCCCGATTTTATTTTTTTCAGTTTAAAAACCGCTTTGGGCAATTGATGAAGTTTTGTAAAATTCAATATAAAACTATATAAATTCCATTCACTGCTGGAAACATAGAAAAAGGTATTGATTTCCATTTTATCGGTTCTCCCGGCCTTGCTCAAGAGCGAATAGTGAGTGGCTACATCATCAAATATTTTACGTTTTTGTACATTCTTGGTCAGCAAAACATACAGCTTCTTAAAAATATTGTTGGTATGCGAAATAAGAAAGGTATCATCTATATCTGAAATAACCCCGATTTTCCCTGGAAAGGGTTTTAAAAATTCGCTTTCCGCCTCTACCATATGCCCTTTGTAATACGCCTCTACCCTATAGGCATGCCAACCTGCATCTATGCCATTGCACGGTATGCAGACTCTAAAATAACCTTCGTACGTAGTTTGGGTAGAAATTTCCCGATTGTTAAAATAGACTTTTATCCTAGCATTTTTTAATGTTTTAATGGTAAACATTTCAAAAACGCCTTTGGCATGCCTATACCCTTTTTTATCGGTTAACAAATATTCGGGCGCCAACGATTTAAAAACATGCCCAAACAATATTACTTGTTCTTCGTTGGCATATCCCCTGTAAAGACTAAGATCGAATTTCATGTATCTTTTACCTTTTCTTTAGTAAATCAAGTTAGTTATTTTAATTAACTTAGATAAAAAGTCGTGCTATAAATGAATACAGCCCATAAAATTTTGTTAGTAGTAAATCCAATATCGGGAAATACAAAGAAGGAGAACATTATAGAGCAGGCACAAAAAGAAGCAAAGGCAATAAAAAAGCAATTAGAAATTTATACCACAAAAGGTAAAAGCGACAAAGACAATTTAATAAAACTGCTAGAGAAAAACCATTTTGAAAAATTGATAATCGCTGGCGGCGATGGCACCATAAAGCTTGGCGTTAGCGCAGTTATGGAAATCCATAAAAACATTCCCATTGGAATTATCCCTGCCGGAAGTGCCAATGGCATGGCGGTAGAGCTCAACCTGCCCCTAGACATACAAAAAGCCATACGCCATGCGCTAAAAAACACTCCAAAACCTGTAGATATTGTACAAATAAACGGCGAAGCATCCATCCATATAAGCGATATCGGCATTAATGCGGCGCTCATTAAAAATTACGACCAAAGCAACATCAGGGGAAAACTGGGCTATGCGCTACAGTCCATACCAACGCTTATTAATTTTAAGGAGCCTTTTCATTATAAAATCAATGCCAACGGAAAAGTTTTCTCTGGAGATGCCATCATGGTAGCTTTTGCAAATGCCCAAAAATATGGCAATGGCGCTGTTATTAATCCGCAAGGGAAATTAAACGACGGTAAATTTGAAATACTTATTTTTAAGTCGTTACAAATACCCAAGATTCTGGAAACTGTTTTTAACGAGGTTCCCATAGATGAAGAATTTATAGAGATTATTAAAACCAACAAAGCGGTTATTAACACAAAAAACCCTGTTCCGCTACAAATTGACGGGGAATATGGCAGGGAAACAAATTTTGTAGAAATCTCAATAGCCCACAAACAGTTACAAATAATATATTAGACTCTCTTTATCAATGTTTAGCCTACTTTAAAATAACATTTTTCGGATATACAAATATCTTTTTTCCTTCAAAAGAGCAAGATTCAATACGTGAAAACTTCGTTAATTACGCTTTAACATTTTGGCGTTGGCTTATATCTTCTTAATTTTAGATTCAACTTAAAAAATTCAATACAATGAAAAAAATAGGAATTTCAATTATAGCATTGACCTTGCTAGTAGGTGTTAGCTGTAAACAGAAAGAAAATAAAAAAGATGATGCTACCGAAAAAGAGACCGTGACAGAAGTTAAAAAAGATGCTCCAAAGGAAGCAAAAAAAGTAAAAGTTTCCATGGAAGCAAAAAGCGACTCGAATGTTAGCGGAAACGTAGTTTTTAAAGAAGAAAGCGGTATCGTTACCATGACAGCTGTTTTTGATGGCTTGGAGCCCGGTGAGCACGCAATACATTTACATGAAAAAGGAGATTGCAGTTCCCCAGATGGAAAATCTGCTGGAGGCCACTGGAATCCCACGCACGAAAAGCACGGTAAATGGGGCAGCCCAGATGGTTACCACAAAGGGGATATCGGTAATTTTACTGCCGACGATAACGGAAACGGGACCATTACCTTTAAAACCGACGAATGGTGCATAGGCTGTGGAGACGAGAAAAAAGATATTTTAGGTAAAGGTGTAATTGTACACCAAGGAGTCGATGACTTTACATCTCAACCCAGCGGCGATGCCGGATCTCGCGTAAGTTGTGGTGGCGTTATTGAATAATAAAATACTTACATATATAATTGAAAAAGACTGCAATTCATGCAGTCTTTTTTGTGTATGTAAAAACTAATTCGTTACTTTAGAGAACTAACCCTCATTTTTTGGCATGGAACAAGAAACACTTATGCAACGTATCAAAGAGAAAGACCCCATTGCTTTTGATACTTTATACCAAAACTACTCTAAAAGTTTATTAGGCGTTATATACAACATTGTAAAAAATGAGGAAGTAGCCGAAGAGGTATTGCAAGATGTATTTATTAAAATCTGGAACAAAGCCGACACATATTCTGCTTCCAAAGGCCGTATATTTACATGGATGCTCAATGTTGCCAGAAATGCAGCTATAGACAAAACACGTTCTAAAGGTTTCAACAAGGATAAGAAAAACCTAAGCGCAGAAAACTTCGTAGATATCATAAAAGACAATAACAATTTAAACAATCAAGTTGATGCCATTGGAATTTCTAAATACATCGAAAAATTAAAAAAAACCTGTAGGTCGCTTATAGAGTTATTATACTTTAAAGGATTTACACAAAAAGAAGCCTCAGAAGAACTAAACATCCCTATCGGAACCGTGAAGACAAGAAACAGAAACTGCATTGGTAACCTAAGGGAAATGCTACTTAACTAATGGAAATAAGAGAATATATAGAATCTGGAATTTTAGAGCTGTATGTTGCGGGCGTGCTTACCGAAAAAGAAAATGAAGAAGTAACCGAAGCGATAAAAAAACATCTCGATCTTCAATCTGAAGTTGAAGAAATAGAAACCGCCATTATAAAATTAACGGCGGCAGTTGCACCAAAAGATGCCCAAAAACTATACAACAAAATAAAAACTGCGGTCCTAAACCAACCAAAAGTAGTAGCATTGCCACACAAACGTTACAATTGGGCGGCATATACGGGCTGGGCGGCAGCAGTTGTACTGGCCGCAGGTATTTTCTACCTGTCTAACAAAAACAGCGACCTTGAATACAAGCTGCAATCTTCTGATGCCAAAAACGCAGTACTAGAAACCAAAATAGCCGAAGCCAATGAAAGCCTTGAAAAAGCCGAAGAATTAGTTAGCTTATTGAGGGACAAAAACATTCAAACCATCAATCTGGGAGGGCAAACGGTATCACCCCAGTCGTATGCCAAAGTGTATTGGAAACAAGAAGACAATGTGGTTTACATAGATGCGCAAGGCCTGCCCGAACCCCCACCCGGAAAAGTATATCAGGTATGGTCTCTTACATTGGAGCCCTTAACCCCTACCAGCATAGGTTTGCTGGACAATTTTACCTCGGATGACAATAAAGTCTTCGAGCTAAAAAACGCAAACCAATCGGAAGCCTTTGGTATTACACTTGAACCGGCCGGCGGTAGCGAAACGCCAACCATGGAACAATTGTATACTTTAGGAGTGGTTGGGTCTTAAAAAAATAATAATCTAAATTTGTATTTTTAGTTTATTAACACAGCTTATGTACGACCGTTTTTTTGGAGACAACGAATATAAAGGCCAAAATTTTCAGCAAGCTGCACTTGAAAAAGGAGAATACGACAATTGCCCTTTTTACAACTGCAATTTTAAACAGTCAGACATTACCAATGTAAGCTTTACTGAATGTAGCTTCCACGATTGCGATTTTAGTATGGCAAACATAAAAAACAGTGCCTTTAAAGAAGTCCACTTTTACAATTGTAAGCTTATGGGGCTACATTTTGACACGTGCAATCCTTTTTTGCTTTCTTTTAATTTTGAAGATTGCATTTTAAATTTTTCTTCTTTTTACAAACTGAAGCTTAAAAAAATGCTCTTTAAAAAATGTAGTATGGAACAGGTAGATTTTACCGAAACCGACCTAACAGAATGTGTTTTGGATAACTGCAATTTAGAGAATGCCATTTTCCACAACACCGTTTTAAGAGCAGCCGATTTAAGCACTTCTTACAACATGACTATCGACCCTGAAATAAACCAACTGCAAAAGGCAAAATTTTCAACCAAAGGGGCATTGTCTTTATTAAAAAAATACAACATTAAGATTGAATTGTAAAAAACCCTTGCTTATGGAAACAAGGGTTTTTCTACAAAATTATATCATGTTAAAATAAGACATTACTTTTTCAAACCTACTTTATGCCCATGCAGTGCATAATAAAGAATTATGGCATAACAGGGGAATAATATCCAATACCCGGTAGTTGCCGCTTCGGCAGTGGCCGTTGCTTTGTCTACCCCTTCAGAAATTAGGTTTAGCTTATTAGAATCTACCAAAACCCCATACAAAGGCGGAATAATGGCCCCTCCGGAAATTGCCATTACCAATAATGCCGAAGCCGTTTTGGTAAATTTCCCCAAACCATTGAGTGCCAATGGCCATATGGCCGGCCAAACAAGGGCATTTGCAATCCCTAAAGCGGCTACAAATAATACGGAGGTAAATCCTGTGGTAGCAATAATACCTATTCCAAACACTATTCCCAGGACAGCACTTACTTTTAAGGCCGTATTCTGGCTTATATACTTTGGTATTAAAAAGACCCCCAAAGCATAGGTTCCCACCATGGCCATAAGCGTCATTAACGTAAACGATTTTGCTTCTTCGCCGGGCATTCCCAATGAAAGCCCGTATGAAATAATGGTATCGCCCGCTATTACTTCTACCCCAACATATACAAATAAGGCCAATACGCCCAACCACAAATGAGGGAATTGAAAAATACTCTTTTTCTTGGTTATAACCCCTCCTTCAACTTCTGTTTCTTCAATTTCTTCGGCTTCAACATGTGGCAAAGGAGCTTTTGTTATTAAAATGGCCAAAATAAACAGTACAATGGCCATGGTAATGTATGGCATTACAACACTGTCGGCCATTTCGTTTAGCAAGGTTATTTTTTCATCGGCCGAAACCTGTAGCAATCGCTCCTTAATTTCATCGATCCCCGACAATAAAATTGCGCCAAATATAAACGACCCCAAAGCACCTGCTGTTTTATTGGCAATCCCCATAATGGCAATACGCTTTGCGGCACTTTCCATTGGGCCTAAAATGGTGATATATGGGTTTGATGCTGTTTGTAAGATGGTCATTCCCAAACCTTGTATAAAAATTCCGGTAAGGAATATCCAATATGTCCTGGCCTCGGCAGCTGGTATAAAGACCAACGCCCCAATTGCCATAATGGCCAACCCTAGGGACATTCCCTTTTTGTAACCTACTTTTTCTATTATATAAGAAGAAGGCAGGGCCATTACCACAAACGAAATATAAGAAGCCGAAGCTACCAAATACGATTGCGCGTCGGATAAATCGTTAATCGTTTTCATAAACGGAATCAGCGCCCCGTTGATCCAGGTTACAAACCCGAAAATAAAAAATAATCCGGCAATGATCATTATTGGCACCAGCGTATTGGATTTTTGTGAGGTAGTTGTCATAATTATTCAGTGTGACTTAGTTAATATTAATTTATTTGATTATTCGCTCAAGAAATTCCCTTTATTTTTCAAAATGCGCTCTTTGGCATATTTGGCATAATTTCTACCTATCGGGATTTTTTTATTTTCAATCTCTATCAAATTTCCTTCAATAGATTTTACTTTGTCTATGGCGATGGTGTATGATTTATGTACCCTTATAAAATTTTCTGAAGGCAATTCTTCGCTAATGCTCGATAAGGATTTATGAGATATATAAGTTCCTTCCCTACTATGGAGCTTTATGTAGTCTTTTAAACTTTCAATATATAAAATATCGTGTAAAAATATTTTAATAAGCTTTTTATCTACTTTTAAAAATACGTGCGGATCTTGGTCAAAATCTACTGTTTGCTTAATTCCGTTTAAGACCATCAATCTTGCGGTAAGCTTGTTCATGGACTTTAAAAAGCGGTTAAAAGGAATCGGTTTTACCAGATAATCCAAAACTTCCAGTTCATAGCTTTCAATGGCATATTCCCTATAAGCAGTGGTAACTATAACCAAGGGATGTTCTTTTAAGTTCCTTAAAAACTCCAATCCGTTCATTTTTGGCATGTTAATATCCAGAAAAATCACATCTATTTCTTGATTTTCCAATACCTGTAGTGCATTTATCGGGTTGTTAAAAGCGCCAACTATCTCCATGTTTTTAAATTCCTCGATATACGATTTAATAACATCGACTGCTAAAGGTTCATCGTCTATTATTAGGCACTTTATATTCATTGAATGGGGATTTTTAGTATAACTACAAACATATCATTATTTATATCAGTCATCAAGTCAAATTTATCTTTATATAAAATTTCAAGCCTTCTTCGCATATTTTTAAGTCCAATACCTCCCTTCTTCTTTATCTTGTCCGGATGGATGTCGAAATTATTTACGGTTTTAAAAATAAGTTGTCCGCCTTTTTTTTCAAATGAAATGGAAAGCTTCAGTTTTTTATCGTTCTGGACACCGTGCTTAAAAGAATTTTCTATAAAAGGAAGAAACAACAAAGGGGGAATAATAATGCCGTCTATGTCTCCACTTATTTTAATTTCAGATTCAATATTATATTCATATCGTAATTTTTCCAGTGCAATATAATTGTCTATATAATTTATTTCTTCTATTAAAGGAAGCCGTTTTTTACTGGCGTCATAGATTACATAATGCATAATATCGGACAGGCGCAGGACAACATCCGGGGCCTGGGCCGACTTTTTCAAGGTCAGTGCATATAGATTGTTAAGCGTATTGAAAAAGAAATGCGGTTGCATTTGTGCCTTTAAATATTTTAGTTCGGTTTTGTACTGTAATTCCCTTAACTGTCGGTTTTGGTTATGCTCGTTTATGTAATCTACCGTAAATTTTATGGCAGCGGTAATTCCTATTACATAAAATTCACCAAGGCTTACCGCCACAATATGGTTAAACCCAAAAGCTTCCTGCGTTCCTTGGGCTTCCGGCCAAATATCTTTGGTAACCAACCAATAATTAAGAGCCGTCCTGGTAACATAATGAATCCCTAAAAGTGCAAGTAAACAAACAATATACAGTACATATTTCTTTTTAAAAATGAGTTTCGGTATTAAATAATAAATGTTAAAGTACACTATTATTATATGCAACGGAAATTCCACCAGATTGGATGAAAACGAATATGAATAATCATTAAAATAACTTCCCCACCTTACAAAGTTTATAAGAAAATATATCGCCCAAAAGTACAAATGGTACTTTAACTCTATCGTTTTCGTTGTTGCAGAATCACTTGCGTTCATATTAAATAAAATTCACCATTTTAGTCATTTTGCTTAAAAATCCGTGAAAAAATATGACTATTTGCATGAATAACCAAAAGATTTTTAAAAATGATGAAGTTAAAAAAACCGTTATCCAAAAATTGATGTTGTTTGTTGGAAGAATGATGCTGTTGGTATAAAAAGATTTTTGGACTACAGCTATTGAAGTAATTTTTAACCATTAATTAACAAATTGATAATATGAAACAAAAAAATTTACTTTTCATTCTCTTATCACTCATATCTATATATGGTGTATTTGGGCAAGAAGTTCAAATTACCGGAGTGGTAACGAGTAGTTTCGATGATGTCCCGTTACCGGGAGTAAACATTACCATCGTCGGGACTTCTGTAGGAACGCAAACCGATTTTGATGGAAATTACACCATTGATGCCAATCCCGGAGATGTAATCCGGTTTTCTTATATCGGCATGAAACCCACAGAGGTTACCGTTGGCTCACAGACCAACATTAATGTAACCCTGGAAGAAGACAGCCAACAATTAGATGCTGTTATCGTTACCGCATTGGGTATCGAAAAAGAAGAAAAAGCACTTACTTATGCAGCGCAAGAAGTTGGGGGCGACGAGCTAACAAGGGTTAAACAAACCAACCCCATAAACAGCTTATCGGGAAAATCTGCCGGGCTTACCATTACAAGGAGTTCTTCTGGTGCCGGTGGAGCCGCAAAGGTTGTATTAAGGGGTAACTCTTCTACCACCAACAACGACCCTCTGTATGTTATAGATGGGGTGCCAATGCTCAACAACGGTAACGGTTCTAACGGGGCCGAGCCCGGCACCGATGTTTTTGGTGGCCAAACAGGAAACAGGGATGGTGGCGACATTATGTCTATGATCAACCCCGACGATATTGAAAGCATGACCGTACTAAAAGGTGCTTCTGCATCGGCTCTTTACGGTAGCCAAGGGGCAAATGGTGTTATTTTAATTACTACCAAAAAAGGTAAAGATGGTGCATTGTCCGTAAACTTTAATACAAGCTTTACGGTAGACAATGTTATGTCGCTGCCAAAACTGCAAGACGAATACCAATCGAACTCGGTAGGACAGCCCATTGCAGAAAATGGTTTTGTAACCGACCCCAAATCGTGGGGTGCAAAAGCCGATGGTCTTGACAACGATGCCAAAGATTTCTTTCAAACTGGTTACACATCAATCAACTCACTTTCTTTAACTGCCGGAAACCAAAAAGCACAAACATATTTCTCGTATGCAAATACCAGCGCCGAAGGTGTAATCCCGGGAAATAAGCTTTTAAGAAATAACTTGACACTTAGGGAAACCGCTAAGTTTTTAGATGAAAAAATAGACGTTTCGGCAAGCATCAACCTTTCCGACCAGAGAATATGGAACCGCCCGACGAACGGACTGTACTCTAACCCGCTTACGGGTGTTTATTTGCATCCCGTTGGCATCAGCAGGGAAACTTATAAAAATAAGTATGAGTATTTTGATGCCGAAACAAATATGATGGACCAGTATGCAACTTCTTTTGATGAAAACATACAACAAAACCCATATTGGCTAATTAATAGAAACCCAACAAAAGATATAGCACAACGCGTGCTTGCCAACGTATCGGTAAAATATCAAATTACAGATGATTTTTCGTTACAATCCAGAGGAAGTTTAGACAAATCTTTCTTCACTTTTGACAAGAGGATGTATGCCGGGACAGACCCGAACGTAACAGGTACGAATGGGCGTTACATTTACGAAAAAACAGAAAATACACAACATTACATAGACCTCATTGCTAATTATTCAAAAGATCTTAGTGAAGATTTTTCAGTTTCGGCATTGGTAGGTACTAGTTTGACCAAATACAAAATCGGAGATCAATTGTATATCGATTCTGGCAGGGACGGAACTGCGTTAAACTATCCAAACATTTTCAACATTGCAAACATCACCACAACCAATAATATGCGTCAATCCGTTGGAAACAGGGACGTACAATCGGTTTTTGGTTCAGCAAATTTCGACTTTAAAGGGATGCTTTATTTAGACGTAACCGGGAGAACCGACTGGTCGTCAACATTGGTAAATACCGATAGTTATTCATTTTTCTATCCATCGGTAGGTTTAACCGGGGTTCTATCAGAAATGTTTACCATGCCCGAAGCCATTTCATTTGCAAAAATAAGGGGGTCTTATGCCGAAGTTGGTAAAGACATTCCTGTATATGCAACAGTACCAATTAATCAAATAAACGATGCCAATAAATATGTTGGGGTTCCGGTATTTGCTCCTATTGAAGGAGAAACATTAAAACCGGAAAGACAAAAATCTTTTGAAATTGGTACCGAATGGCGCTTTTTTCAAAATCGTCTAGGCTTTGATTTTACCTATTACAATACCAAAACAACCGACCAGATTTTTTACATTCAGGCACTTCCCAATCCCGAGGGATATTCACAGAATATTGTAAATGCAGGTGAAATTTCCAATACAGGGGTTGAAATTGTACTAAACGGGAAACCCTTTTATAACGACAAGTTCAAGTGGAATACTGCTTTTAACTTCGCAAAAAACGATAACAAAGTAGTCTCTGTTCACCCGGCACTTCAAAATAATGAAGCCATCATAACAGCACATGGTGTAAATGGTTACGAATATTCATTAGTGGAAGGAGAAGATTTTGGTAGTATCAAGGCAAGATCTTTAATAAGAGACGGGAATGGCACCCCAATGGTAAATTCTTCCGGAACTTTAATGGCTACCGATTTTGAAACCGTAGCACATGCCCAACCAGATTTTACCCTGGGATGGAACAACTCGTTTGATATCGGGAATTTTACGTTGAGCTTTTTAATAGACGGGAAATTTGGCGGTGATGTATTGAGTGTTACAGAGGCTATAAACGATTATTACGGGGTATCCAAAGCTACTGCCGACGTTAGAAACACCAATGGAGGCATGATTGATGTTGTGGACGAAAGTGGAAATCCGTCGCAGATTTCTGCCCAGGAATATTATACCGCTGTTGGCGGTAGGGCCGGTATGCTTGGCGAATATGTATACGATGCTACAAATGTTAGCTTACGGGAGTTTTCAATTGGGTATAGGCTCAATATGAAAGACAGCTTTGTACAGAGAATCAATTTCTCCTTAATTGCAAACAATTTATTTTTCTTTTATAAAGATGCGCCGTTCGACCCAAATATTACAGCTAGTACCGGTTTAGGACTTCAAGGTGTAGATATTTATAACCAACCTTCTACAAGAAGTATCGGGTTAAACATTAACGTAAATTTCTAAGAACAAGAAAATATGAAAAAACTAATAACATATACACTCGCTTCGGTTCTCGCCATTAGCTTGGTAAACTGTACCGAGGATTTTGATGACATCAATACCGATCCTTACGGGATTTCAGATGAAAGTCTAAAACAACAATTCAATAATATCGGGGCCAAGTTCCCACCCATGTTTGCCAACGTTATCCGTATAGAGCCTGCATGGAACTATCAATTGCAACATAACTTAAACGCAGACCTTTTTTCGGGTTATATGACCTCGCCAACCCCCTTTTCGGGTAACATTAACAACCAGACCTATAGTTTGGTAAGTGGCTGGAACCAGACTATCTGGACCGATGCCTACGATGCCAACGAAGGTAATGGTATAATGCCATATGCAAGGGGCGTGCATGAACAGGTACAAACAGTTGACAATGAAAATGCCATTATGTTTACCTATTTGTCTGATATTATAAAAGTAATGGGAATGCACCGTATTTCTGATGTCTTTGGACCTATACGCTATACAAAGTTCAACGATTATGAAACTACAGGACAATACGATTCGCAAGAAGAAGCATATCATGCATTTTTTACAGACTTGGGTACTGCCATTGATGAATTAAAAAAGTTTGAAGGAATAGATGCTTTTAAAAATTTTGATGCATCAATGTTCAAGGGAGATGTCACTATGTGGCGGGCCTTTGCCAATTCTTTGCGTTTGCGCTTGGCCATTAGGGTCTCTAACGTAGATCCGGCTTTGGCCAAAACCCAAGGAGAAAAATCGCTTTCCAGTGATGCCGGACTTCTATTGGAAGACAATATGGAAATAGATATGGGTGGCTTTGTACATCCTCTTTACACCATTAGCGATAGCTGGGGAGATATCCGTATGTCTGCCGAAATGGAATCTGTTTTAAAAGGTTTTAATGACGGAAGGCTGGAAACGTATTTCATGCCAGCTTTAGGAAATGGTGTTGAAGGCGAATACAAAGGTATAAGGATGGGAGTTGCCATTGAAGCTAAATCAGAATATGGCGATCATTCAAAATTAGGTGAATATTTAAAAGATTTAACTTATAAAGACTGGATGACCTCTGCAGAAGTTTATTTCCTAAAAGCGGAAGCCGCACTTAGGGGATGGGCTGGCGCCGGTGATGCCCAGACCAATTACGAGAACGGTATCAAGGCCTCTTTTGCCCAACACGGTGTTGGCGGTGCAGATGATTATATTGCAGACAACACAAGCACCCCAGCAGATTATGTAGACGCCATAAACCCAGCTAATGATTATGCATATCCCTCGGATGTAAAAATAGCATACAATGCTACCGGGACCAAAGAAGAACAATTAGAGCAGATCATCACCCAAAAATGGATTGCCATGTTCCCTGATGGCCAGGAAGCTTGGAGTGAATACAGACGCACCGGATATCCCAAAGTCTTCCCCGTTGTAATAAATAACAGCGGAGGAGAGATTGATACCGATATCCAAATAAGAAGGATCAACTTTGTAGATTCAGAAAAAAACACCAACGGTGCAAATGTAGAAGCCGCCACTTCCCTATTGAAAGGGCCAGACAATGGTGGAACGCGTTTATGGTGGGACACGGGATCAAACACTTTTTAGCCAACTAAAGCCAATGATTTAAAATTGCAGACAGGCTCGTAACGAGCCTGTCTTTTAAAAAAAGAACGAGAAAAAGAATATAAAAAGGCTATTAAAAATGATACAAGAAATTAAGTACAAACAGGTAGGTAAGTTTGAAGACACCAAATTTGAAAAAATTCATAATGAAATCTTTAACGATTCTAATTATGCTTCTGTTTTGGTGGCCCATGAAATTGCCGAACTTATCAAACAAAGGCAACAGGAAGGTAGGCCTTGTGTTCTCGGGCTTGCAACAGGATCGTCCCCAATTAAAGTTTACGAAGAACTTGTAAATCTTCATAAAAAAGGCGAACTCAGTTTTTACAATGTAATTACCTTCAATCTGGATGAATACTATCCAATGGAACCTAAAAACCGCCAGAGTTATTACTATTTCATGCACCAACATTTGTTTGACCATGTAGATATCAACCCAGAAAACATTAACATTCCTTCTGGGGAAGTCCCTCAAGAGGAGCTGGATCAATATTGTATTGATTACGATTTAAAAATAAAACAATTGGGCGGACTCGATTTTCAATTGCTGGGAATTGGAAGAACGGGACATATTGGTTTTAACGAACCCGGTTCGCATAAAAATTCGGGAACCCGGATTATTACCCTGGACCATGTTACCCGTCGTGATGCAGCATCCGATTTTAACGGAATAGAATACGTGCCCAAAAAGGCAATTACCATGGGGGTAAGCACCATCATGAAAGCAAAACGGATTATCATGCTGGCATGGGGGCACAAAAAAGCCTCTATTGTAAAAGAAACTATTGAAGGGCAAATTACCTCCAATATCCCCGCTACTTTTCTCCAAAATCATGACAATACCACCATGATTATGGATAACGAAGCAGCTTCAGAACTTACGCGGATTAAAACACCATGGATTGTTAGCCAATGTATCTGGACAGACGATTTAAAAGTGCGCGCTGTTACCTGGTTAAGCGAAGAATTGCAAAAACCCATTCTCAAGCTTACCGATAAAGATTATAATGAACACGGCATGGCAGGATTACTAACTATTGAAGGCTCAGCTTACAATCTTAACATTAAAATCTTTAACATGGTACAGCACACCATAACCGGTTGGCCGGGCGGTAAACCCAATGCCGACGATAAAAACAGACCAGAACGCGCCAATCCGGCAAAGAAAAGGGTTATTATTTTTAGTCCGCACCCGGATGATGATGTAATTTCCATGGGAGGTACTTTTTCACGATTAATCGAACAGGGGCACGAAGTACACGTAGCATATCAAACCTCTGGTAATATTGCCGTTACCGATGAAGAAGCACTTAAGTTTGCCGAAGTGGCCCAATTACTGGACAATGGTAAAGAGGAGACCAATTTTAGTAAAATCATAACTTTTCTTCAGAATAAAACAACGGCTTATGGAGACAGCATTGAAACCAGGAAGATTAAAGGCTTAATCCGAAGGATGGAATCGTATGGCGCAACAAGATATCTGGGACTCAACGATGCTAAAGTGCACTTTCTCGACCTCCCTTTTTATGAAACAGGCGAAGTAAAGAAAAATCCGGTTGGGGAAAATGATATTCAAATTATATCAGATTTAATTGCAAGTATTCAACCCCACCAAATATACGCTGCAGGAGATTTGGCAGACCCGCACGGAACGCACAAGCTGTGCCTTGATGCCATTTTTGAAACCATAGAACGCATAAAAGGGCAAAAATTTATGGAAGATTGCTGGGTTTGGCTATATCGCGGTGCATGGCACGAATGGGACATAGCCGACATAGAAATGGCCGTTCCTTTAAGCCCCGACGAGATGAACAAAAAAATAAATGCCATTCTTTTCCACCAATCGCAAAAAGACAGGGTAATGTTTCAAGGAGAAGATGCCCGCGAATTTTGGGTAAGGGCACAAGAAAGAAACAGAAATACAGCTTTACTGTACGATAACCTTGGCTTGGCAGAATACGAAGCCATTGAGGCATTTAAAAGATATCATTTTTAAGTTTTAAGTTAGTAGTTAGCAAATTTTATTTGCGTTAGTTTCTCAAAACAGCCTTTCTTTAAAGAAAGGCTGTTTTAAACTACCATGTAAATATTTGACGACACCGAAACCATGAAAATTGTTAAAGGTAAAAACAACTTGTATTCAAGTTAAATTTAGTACCTTATCTGTTTAAAAATGATGTCTAAACTAAATACAAATAAATAACCAACAATGATTTTAATTGCCGATAGTGGATCTACCAAATGCGACTGGATCCTCGCCGATACAAATGGAGAACAGCTATTATCTTCCCAGACGGAAGGAATCAACCCCATGGCTTTGTCCGACAAGGCCATAACTTCTATTATCCGAAACAATAAAGACCTTCAACCCTACAAAACCTTGGTTACCCAAATACATTTTTACGGGGCCGGTTGCGGTACAAGAAGTGCCGATAAAAAAATGAAGCTCATCCTCGAAGAAATATTCGAAAACACTGTCCATATTGGCATCAAGGAAGATGTTGTAGCGGCCATTCATGCAACAACCACTAAGCCCGGCGTAATTTGCATTTTGGGAACAGGTTCTAATTGTTGTTATTTTGACGGGACCAACATTATCCAGAAAATCCCTTCACTGGGTTATGTTCTTTCGGATGAAGGCAGCGGTAACTACATAGGCAAAGAACTCCTTCGGGCATATTACCATCATAAAATGCCTGTAAACATCAAAGCAGCTTTTGAAGACGGGCATGATACCGATATGAACCAAATGTTCCAACACCTTTACCACAATCAAAATCCAAATAAATATTTAGCTTCCTTTGCGCGCTTTGCTTTTCAGCACCGCAATAATCCATTTATTGAAAGTATTCTCCATAAAACCATTGCATCTTTTATAGAAACCTATTTAACACATTACCATAACGAGTTACAACGGCACCCTATTCATTTTGTTGGCTCCATTGCTTATTATTCGCAGGACATTCTAACCAAACAACTTAAAGAAAAAGGGTACCGGGCAAGTACTTTTGTGAGAAAGCCAATCGACAACCTTATAAAATACATTGCCGGACAAAAAATACATACCAAAAATTAAATCTATGAAGTTACATTCCCTTTTATTGCTCCTCATAGTCTGTATGAGCTGTAATAATCCTGAAAAAACCACTTTGGAAAACACACATGCATTTGTAACACCAAAGCCACAGGAACTAACTGTACAAAACGGTAGTTTTACCATCGATAACAATACCGTTATTGTATATACCGATGATGAAACCAAACGTATTGCCGATTTTTTTGCTGATAAAATCAAGGCCTATACCGGCATAAAGCCCAAAACGAGTAACAAAACGGTCAAAAAAAACACCATTGTGCTAAAACATAGCACTGCTTTTGAAAATGATGAAGCCTACACCTTAAACATTTCCAATAACCAGATACTTATGGAGGGAAGCCACCGCGGACTTTTCTACGCCATGGAATCTTTGCTTCAGCTTATTCCCGTTGCCCCAAAAACGGCCTCCAATAATATCACTGCCGTAACAATCCCTGCACTTTCCATTAAAGACAAGCCTGTTTTTTCATGGCGGGGCATCCATTTGGATGTTTCCAGGCATTTTTTCACTGTTGAGGAAATTAAAAAACAACTGGACGTTCTCTCCCTTTTCAAAATAAATAAATTTCATTGGCACTTAACAGACGACCAAGGTTGGCGGGTAGAAATTAAAAAATATCCAAAACTTGTTGTCAATGGTATTAAGGACAACCCAGAACGAAAAGGCAAAGAGTATTATACCCAAGAAGATATCAAAGAAGTGGTGGCTTATGCAAAAGAACGTTACATAGATGTTGTTCCCGAAATAGAAACCCCCGGCCATGCCGTGGCCGCGCTTGCAGCCTATCCCGAATATGCTTGTAACGATACTTGGACCTACCAACCAAGAGAATTATGGGGAATAGATTACAATATATTTTGTGCCGGAAAAGAAAACGTATTTACCTTCCTTGAAGACGTGTTTGAAGAATTGGTTCCATTGTTTCCCTATAAATATTACCATGTTGGCGGAGACGAAGTACCTAAAAAACGTTGGGAAAAATGCCCTCTTTGCCAAAAACGTATAAAAGATGAAGGTTTGGCCAACGAAGAAGAGCTGCAAAGCTATTTTATAGCACGTGTAGAACAAATTTTAAAGAAGCATGACAAAGAAATGATAGGATGGGACGAAATTCTGGAAGGCGGTATTACCCCCACCACCAATATTATGTCATGGCAAGGCGAAGAAGGTGGTATTAAAGCGGCCAATGCCGGTCACGATGTAATTATGTCGCCTACCAGCCATGCATACCTTAATTTCCATCAAGGCGATTACCGCGTCGAGCCAATGGCGCACGGCGGCTATATTCCTTTGGAAAAAATTTATAATTACGATCCCGTTCCCGAAGCCATAAAAGAAGATAAAAGGCACCACATTCTCGGGATGCAGGGAAACCACTGGACAGAATACGCCTATGAAGGCAAGGACATAGAATATTATGCCTATCCACGCATTATTGCCCTTGCCGAACTTACATGGACAGGAAAAGAAAAGAAAGATTATACGGATTTCCTTACACGGCTTGACGAGCTGTACCCGGTTTTGGACCATTATAACATAAATTACCATATACCGTTGCCGGAAGGGCCCACCGCAAACGGAATTGTATTTACCGATAGCGTTACATTAGACTTCCATACCACACATCCGGTAAAAATGGTGTATACTATAGATGGAACATCCCCTACCGCACAAAGCCCTGCTTATAAAAAGCCGATTACCTTTACGGAAAACACCGAAATTAACATTGCAACAGTGCTTCCAACGGGAAAAATAAGCACCGTTAGGACCTTGCACGTTAAAAAAGATAATTTAAAAAATGCCATTGCTGAAAAAGGGCTCGCCCCCGGATTAACAATGACGACACTAAAAGGACATTTTACCGATGCCAGTGCCATAAAAGGAACTTTTAGCAACCCAACCACAATTAAGCATATAAAAGATGCCAATGTGACCTATGATTGGGGGAAAGAAATAGACACGACCAAATTTAGGGCCGTTTCCATAAAAGGCTATGTGGATATCCCCGAAGATGGTGTCTATTATTTTGCGAGCAAGCAAGAAAAAGTGAAGATTGCCGACTCTCTCATTATCGATCCCGAATATACCCTAAAAAGATTTCATTTGGAAGGCACCATTGCCCTTAAAAAAGGCCTCCACCCCATTGAAATTTTATACTTGAACAACGTTATTAAGGGATGGGCTTCCGATTGGAACGAAGTAGAGGTAAAATACCGTAAAGCCAATGAAACCGAATATAAAACTATTGATAGTACCATGATATACCATATGCCTATTAAATAACCACATACATAATAACTTTCATTGTACCGCCACAATGTTGTTTGGTTCAGCCTGCCTTTCGGTAGGCTGATTTTTTTGGCTTCCCATGTACCTTTTTCCCTTCCTCATGCACTTTTTTATGTTTCCCATCAATATTTTTGGTGTCCCACGTACATTTTTACCTTCCCCATGCACTTTTTTAGGTTTCCCATCTATATTTTTGGCATTCCACGCACATTTCTTCCTTCCTCATGTGTATTTTTTTATAAAAAAAGGCTGAACTCTAAGCTTTCGCTTAAAATTCAGCCTCAAACTAATTAAAACTAACTGATTGGTTTTTACTTTGCTGCTCTATTCGGGTTTAAATACCCAAGTCCAACCAGTTCCACCTGCATTGTTAGCTAAATACAATATCAATTCGTCTTCTGTTAAAGAAATAATGGTATACAATCCTGCCGGATTTCCTTGTTCGGCTCCAAGAATGTTTTGTCCGTTTACCTGTAATGTTTGTTTGCCTACATCTAATGCAAAACTACCTACCTGCGGTTCAGCATCGGGCTTTGAATAGTAGGTATAATTGGCAGCACCATCCAAATCGAAATGCATCTTCCCTGCGGCATCTACCGGCGGACAACAATCTCCTGCTGCATTCCACCACGGAATATCCCATTTACTTGGATCATCATTTTCTGACATATACCACCATTTTCCACCATCAGGATCGGGACCACCAGCAAAAACCCAAGTCTTTCCTACAGAGGTTTCTTCGCTTACCAAATCGTACCAATCTTGGTCTATTGCATGGTCTAATTCATCAATCTGTACATCGATGGTTTTAGAGAAAAATTCGCTTCCTATAGATCCTACATACGTAAAGGTAGCTGTTCCCGGAATAGGATATACAAACTCGACCCTATTGGTTAAGGCTTTTCCAGAATTATAATCCCAATAGCCTGTTATACCTGGGGTTTCCATAGTTAACTCAATAAGATTTCCTCCTTCTGTTGCTTGTGTGGCAGACAGTACTACACCATCAATATCCGTAGTGTTTTCCAACACTTCCCTGTCGTCTATAGGTTGGCATGCCGAAAACAATAACAGCAAAGTACTCCCGCATAGACCTATTATTTTATTTATTTTCATGTCTTAAATTTTATCAGTTAAAATAATTACCAACCCGGGTTTTGTTCGTAAACTCCGTTTGAAAGTCTTACCTCGGATTCAGGAATCGGTACCAATCCTTTGGTTTCCGGTCTGTATTCTACGCTGTATGTTGCATCTACACCAGAGTTCCTAACATTGATTGAAGTTCCAAAAGCATCATCTACATCTCCCCAGCGTACCAAATCGAACCAACGTAAGCCTTCAAAAGCAAATTCGTGCAAACGTTCTTCTTTTAAGGCATTTAAAGAATAGCCTACAGCTCCTAAACCTGCCCTGCCCCTTACGGCATTCAATCCATCCGCAGTTTCAGATATTTCAGAATGCATTAACAATACATCGGCAAAACGCAGATAGACAAAATCCTGAGCGGCCCATAACTGTAATGGATCTCCATTATTCATATCGTATAAAAAATAGAACATTCCTTTAACTCCATCTTCTCCTGCCGGATCAGGGTCGTCATGCTTTAAGGTTATATATTTTTTATTAACTAGGCCGGTTTCATGGTCTCCTTTATCGGCTTGCCAACCACCAGTACCCTGATCGGGATCACCCAATTGAAGAATAGATCCTTTTTTACGTGGATCGGCATCGTCCCACTGGCTCCACAGTGTTGGATTAACGGGGCACCAGCCCCAACCTTGTCCAAACGGTATTAGTTCAGTATTATCACGAATACCAAAGAACAAAGGCATGCGGTTGTTATATTGTTGCCCCCAATCCCAGTTGGTAGTAGAATACCGTTGTACAAACATAAACTCTTTGTTACCGGTCCCGAAAGTTGGCGTTAATCCATCTTGTCCTACCCACTTAAGACCTTCGGTTGCTGCCCAAGGAAGAATAGTATCTTTTGCACTTTCATTTACATAAGAATATGGCCATAAGTTTCTAAAATCGTTTGCCAGGCCATAACCACTGTTATTGATACAATCGTCTAAATATGATATTGCTTGTGATTTTGAAACCGAGCCGCCTTCCGGCAAAGGCAAATCGCTTGCCGCCTGCCCTTCTATATTGGTCATATATCCAGTATAATATAAAAAGGCCTTTGCCATATAAGCTTCTGCTACCCATTTATTGGCATGCCCATATCGCTCAGTTGGAATTGATGTAAATGGTGTTGAAGGAAATAAATCTATTGCCATCTTAAAATCGGCGGCAATTTGCGCATAGGTATCGGTTATTGAAGCCCTCGGCACATCTTTTGGTGCATCGGTTTGGTTAATTATAGGGATCCCCCCAAAGAATTTGGCAGCCCTAAAGTAAAGGAACCCTCTCATAAAGTAAGCTTCTGCTAAGGTTTGATTTACAAATTCAACACTTTCTTCTTCCGTTAAGAAATAGTTAGAATAATCAGCTTCTGGAACTTTTTCCAAGAGCATATTACAGCGGTAAATTCCATTGTAGGTTTGTACCCATAGATCTTTATAGGTATCTTCTTCGGGATCTTGAAAGCTATCTACATTTTTGGCCGATCGGTCGTCGGGACCTCCACCACCGAACATCATATCAGACAGTAGATTGGCAGCTATACCTTCGTCACTATGTACTCCCGCAGTATACAAGGCATTGTACACACCTCCCATAGCTTCATCAATATCTTGCGGACGAGCGTAATAATTACTCAAGCTCTTTTCCAAAAGGTTTTCTGTATCTGTAAAATCGTTACTACAACCCACTAATAAGGTCATTGTAGCAACAGATATACTATATATTATTTTTTTCATTGTCTTTTTATTTTATGATTAAAAGTCAACACTCAATCCAAACATTACTGTTCTTGGTAAAGGGTACAACCCTAAGTCTACACCAGATGCCCATGTTGTATCATCGTTACCACCATAAGCAACATCGGGATCCATTCCATCGTAATTGGTAAAAGTGTACAGGTTATTGATTGCAGCATAAATCTTCACTTCTTTTATATAATCAATATCCTTTAAGTACTGACCCAATTTAAATCCAAAAGTTAGGTTGCTTATTCTTAAATAATCGGCATCCTGCATATAGATATCAGAAATCCAGTTGGTGTTTCTATTGGATACTGAACTCATGCGTGGCAACTTATTGGAAGTTCCTTCCCCATGCCAACGGTTAAATATGTCCGTGGTATAGTTTTGATCGAAATTATCGGCAAACGAACGGTACGATTGCATTACCTGCATTCCGAATTTGCCTGTCAACGTGGTATTTACATAAAATCCTTTGTATTCGGCATTTAATTGTATTCCCAGTTCGTAATCTGGTAATGGGCTCCCTAACATGGTTTTATCGCTTTCGTCGATTACCCCATCTTGGTTTTGATCTACAAAACGAACATCGCCAGGACGTTGGTCTGCAAAATACGGCGTACCATCTGTAGGTTTTACATAAGCATCAACTTCATCCTGGTTTTGTAGAATACCATCGGTTTCATATCCATAGAAGTATCCTATTGGTTGCCCTACTTCTACTCTTGAAATATAAGCAGTCCCTTGTGATAAAATATGAGGTTGTCCTTGAATAACTCCTTCCGAGTTAGCCAACCGCGTTACTTCATTCTTATTATAAGAACCTGTTACGGTTGCTCCATAAGAAAAATCTCCGGCGGTATCGTTCCAAGACAACATTACTTCAAACCCTGAATTTTCTATATCTCCTCCATTGATATATGGAGCAGCGGCTCCTTCGGTTCCCTGTATAGGTGCTAAAACCAACCAATCTTTTGTTGTTTTTTTATACCAATCGGCCGTAAGTGCCAACCTTGAGTTTAAAAAACGTGCGTCCAAACCAAAATCCAATTGTTCTGAAGTTTCCCAAGTTACGTCTGGATTAGGGATCCTTGTAGGTATGGAAGATGTATTTGGCACCGGTTTGCTGTTTCCAAAATAATATCCCGGTGTGATATATGAAACCGTTGAACTATAGTAAAAATTAGGAATAGATTGATTTCCGTTTTGCCCCCAGCTTCCCCTTAGTTTTAAAAACATATTGGAATCGCTCATGAAATTTTCTTCACTTAATACCCATCCGGCAGATACAGAAGGGAAGTAGCCCCATCTATTTCCTTCGGCAAAATTGGAAGAGTTATCTGCACGCATGGTAGCAGAAAGCATATACTTCTCTTTATAATTATACTGTGCCCTAGCTATATAAGACAATAATCCTCCTCCTCCGGCAGCCCAATCGGCTCCCCAAGTATCAATAGCACCGATTACGGTTTTATTTACATTATTAAGGAAAGCATATTTAGGATCTCCAAACAATGAGTTTGCCATGGTTCCCCCAACCTCATAGTTAATTTCGTTTTGATACAACTCATTACCAATTAAAGCAGTAAAGTTATGGTTACCAATATTTCCTTCGTAAGAAAGTGTATTTGTAAAAGTAGAATTGTTTCCTAAATATTGACTTTGGGTTACTCCATCTGTAGCATTTTGATATAGCGTTCCCAAAGCATAGGTCGGTGCCCAAGAACGTCCAGTACCAAACCAAGCGTCAATACCGTATGAAGATCTAAACTTTAAATTTTTAATAGGTTCAATCTCCATGTATACATTTCCTACAATTGTATTGCCCTTGTTGCCTAAGTTGGCATAATTATGACGGTAATACATTACAGCCAAGGGGTTGTGCGAGTTGTTGGAAATCCCGTCCATAGTTGGTGTAAAACCATATTGGTCTGGCGAATCTGCCCAATAAGCCGGCATTAACGGGTGTTGAACCAAGGCATTGTGCAAGTCGTTCCAGTAAATATTTCCTGTGGCTACGCTTCTGTTTTCTGTTTGTGAATATGTAAAGTTCTCTCCTAAGGTAACAAGGCTTCTGTCGTCATTTTTAAATAAAACAAACTCCGTATTTAAACGTGTGGTTAAACGTTTAAATCCTGCATCGGTTACATCGCCCCCTATAATTCCCTTTTGGTCGTAATAAGAAGCCCCCAATGAGTAGGTTATATCTTCGCTTCCTCCGGTTATATTTATGGAATGGTTAGAAACAGGTGCATTTTTCAAAGTAATTTCGTCAATCCAATTGGTTCCTTCCCAACCATTTTGAAGCATGTTCCATACATCCTCGCCCAGTTGTGTTCCCAATTGCCCGGGATATGTATTGTTTAACCAACTATTGTTCTTTATTAAAGCTTCCCAATTGTTTGGTGCCAATCCGTCATTTACACGGCCTTCGTCCATAATATACATGTATTCCTGTGCATTTAAAGGCGTTAGGTTTTTGTATATGTTTTGGAAACCATAAAACGATTCGTAATGCACCTGTGCCTGTCTGGACTTTTTACCTTGACGTGTAGTTACCAAAACCACTCCGTTTGCGGCACGCGAACCATAAATGGCAGCAGAGGCAGCATCTTTTAATACATCGATACTTTCAATATCACCTGAGCTTAAATAATCTATATTTCCAACCGCAACACCATCTACAATATATAATGGATCGGCGTTACCAATAGTTCCCAAACCACGGATGGTTACTTTGGTACCAGCTCCGGGAGCACCATTATTTCTTGTAACACTTACCCCAGGTGCAACACCTTGTAAGGCCTCCATAGCTGTTCCCGTATTTAGTTTGGCTATATCTTCTCCTTTTACATTTAAGTTGGCCCCTGTTACCAAGGCTTTCTTTTGCACACCATATCCAATTACCACAACTTCTTCCAAAGCTTCCATAGATTGCTCTATAGTAACGTTAATAGAAGTTTGCTGGCCAACCAATACGGTTTGTGTTTTCATACCAACGTATGAAAAGATCAAGTTGTCAGATGGATTTACGCCATTAATGGTGTAGTTCCCATCAAAATCTGTCTGAACCCCATTGTTGGTACCTTCTACCATAACCGAAACTCCTGGCATAGGCATTCCGGTATCGTCGATGACAGCACCACTAATGGTTTTTGTCTGTGAAAATATGCTTTGTATGCAGAGCAGCATCAAGGCAAACATCACAATTTTAAGTTTTGGCATCATTTTAATTAATTTAAATTATTGAGTTAGTACTTAAATTTTATCACGGTAAGCATATAGAAATAATACGCTGTGTATTAAAACACATAAAACACAAGAAACACCAATAACCCTATAATAATGGCTATTAATAATACTTCGCATAATGTTCTCCAGCTAAACCGCATAAAACTTTGATTGTGTTATGTAAATGTTAAAAAATCATTAACGAAATCGTAATAGTTTTTCAGCAATCAGTGTCACATTTGAAGCAATCTTGCCCAAACACCCACCTTTTGCAACATTTGTTTCTACAAATGCAACATAATTACCATTTGCAAAAACCCTATAAACACAATAAAGAGGAGCTGTTTTGATTAATTGCTGAAAAAATAGAGAGCTTTAGAGGAATAATTGCGTGCAAAGAATGGTAACAGCAATTAATAGTTAACAGTAACGGGGTGTGAAATCTTTAAAAAATGTTAATTCAATAAATGCTTTATTCAAGTAAAAATATGATTTGGTCCACAAAAGAATTGATGGTATAACCAAACAAATGTATATCATATTTATCTTTATTTCATCATGAGTAAAATCTATAAAATAACTAGTAGAAGTAACATCGAAAAGATGCTTTTTTTTATTTTTTTGCCTGTAGTTTTTTATTTTCTAGAGTTGGTTGCCACTCTAAATCCCAAGTCGTCTATTCTGAAAGAAAAAGGATGGCTTCTTCTTCGAGTTGTTGCCATAACGCTCCTTTCTTGGTCACACCAACCACCGCCACGAAAAACACGATATGTTCCGTAAACAGTTTCATCATAAATGTCCGAGCACCATTCCCAAACATTCCCCAACATATCGTAAAGCCCCCATTTGTTCGGCTTTTTTTGTCCGACTTCTTGAGTTCTATCATTGGAGTTGTTTTTAAACCAAGCAACTTCGTTCAAATCTCCGTACCGAATGTCTTTAGTTCCTGCTTGGCAGGCATATTGCCATTCAGCTTCTGTTGGCAATCGGAATCCATTTGCTATTGAATTTAAGCTTACTTTTTCAGTTGCCAAGTCAATCATATAACAATTCTCCCTGCCTAAAGATCTAGATAGTCCATTACAAAAATTCACGGCATCAATCCAAGAAACGGTTTCAACCGGCAATCTATCTCCCTTGAATGCCGAGGGGTTTTCGTTGGTTATTGTTTTATATAATTGTTGTGTTATTGGGAATTTAAAGAGTTCAAAAGAATTTATATCAACCGACCAGGTTTCTTTTTTTCGGTCATCTCGCATGTCGATAGTTCCCATAGGAATGTTCACCAACAACTCGTCAATTCCTTTTTTATCTATGTTTTTTATCGTGTTCACGGTTGTTTTTTTAAATAAAGACTAGCTACCTAATATAATACATTTGTTTGTGTTATATTGAAACCAGAGTTCATTTTATTATATGGAAGATGGCCCCTGAATATGAAGGGTAAAAACCAAAACTTAAAATCATTTAGTCTTTACTTCTTCCTCTACTTGGGTTGGAAGCATCCCAAAACAAGCTTTAAAACATTTTGTAAAATAGGATGACGATGAAAAACCAACGGCATATGAAACCTCGCTTATATTATTATTCCCGGCCTGTATTAAAGCCTTTGCCTTATGAAGCCTGATGTTTCTAATAAACTCATTGGCAGTTTGCCCGGTCAATGCCTTTAATTTTCTATAGACCTGGCTCCTACTTAAATTAAGATGCGACGCAAGGGATTCAACATTTATATCGGGTTCGCTGATGTTTTTATTAATATAATTAAGCGCCTTTTGTATAAATTCTTTGTCTAGTGATGTGGTATTGACATTGGAGGGGACATCGCTTATGGCACTAAAATATTTGTTGAAGATTAATTGCCTGCTGGTAATTAATTGCGATAACCGAAGCTTTAACAGTCTCATATCAAACGGCTTCACCATATATGCATCTGCCCCAATTTCTATCCCGTCTATCCTGTCGTCTATTTTGGCCTTGGCCGTGAGCATCAACAAAGGAATATGACTTGTACGGATATCGGTTTTTATATATTTACAAAAATCAAACCCGTTCATTTCCGGCATGATAACATCTGTTATTATAACATCGGGAAGTACTTCTTTTGCCATTTGCAGCCCTTCTTTACCGTTGTTTGCCGCAACTACCTTATAATGCCCTTTTAGTTCGTTTTTTAAATAGTTTCTAAGTTCTGGGTTGTCTTCAACCAATAATAATGTATAAAAATTGGCTTGCCCGTCCATGGCGCATTCTTTTTCTGCTTCTTCGCTCATGGTTGCTTCTATATATTTTGGGGCATTTGGAAGTTGCTCGTTTAAATCAGAATAAATTTCATTCTCTTTAAAGTGACCTTTTCCCTTTGGAAGTATTATTTTAAAAACAGTCCCCTTTTCCAATTCGCTTTCAACTTCAACCTTGCCCTTATGAAGCTCCACAAAACTTTGTACCACTTCCAGGCCTATTCCCGTACCGCTAAAGTACATTTTGTTGGAACCTTCAACTTGATAAAAACGTTCGAACATTTTTTCGACTTGTTCTTTCGCTATCCCGATTCCTGTATCTGAAATAATAATTTCTACCGCTTGAGATCTATAATTTTCATTCACTAAAGGGAAACGTACCAAATCGTCTTTGGACCGCAGTGAAACACTAATGGTACCTCCATTGGGCGTTGCTTTAAAAGCATTGGAAATTATGTTGAAAATAATTTTTTCCAGCATACTTTCATCGGCCCAAATAGCAAGGTCATTTTCATCTGTATCCATGCTTATAGCTATATTTTTGGCATGGGCTTCTTCTTTAAAATAACTCAAGACTTCGTTGGCCAGCGTTACCAAGTTAAATTCCCTGGCCTTTACGCGTATTTTATTCAGCTCCAACTTTCTAAAGTCCAACAGTTCGTTTACCAACCTATGGAGCCTTGCCGTGTTTTTGTGTATAATGTTGTGTTTTTCCCGAATCGACTTAGGAAAATCTACACTTTCATTATTAATAATATCCTGAAGCGGGTTCATTATCAAGGTAAGCGGCGTTCTGAACTCATGTGATATATTGGTGAAAAACTGAAATTTTTTCTCGTTTAGGTCTTTTTCCTGTTGTCTTTTCTCTTTTTCGTATTTTACTATTTGCTTTTCCCTAATCCTACTTTGTGTCATTTTATTCAAGACATACAATCCGATAAAAAACAATGCGATATAACCAAACAATGCCCAATTTGTTTTCCACCATGGGGGCAATATCGTTATTTTTAACTCTAAAGGATCTGTATTCCATACCCCATCGTTATTAGACGATTTTAATTTAAACGTATAATTTCCTGGATCCAAATTTGTATAGGTGGCGCTCTTTGCGTTTCCTACGTAATTCCATGCATCTTCATAACCTGCTAAATAATAGGCATATTCGTTTTTTTCGGGCCGTGTATAATTTATCCCCGAATATTCTATAGTAAATACCGGTTGCTTATTTGTCAATGCAATGCTGTCGGTTTCTGCAATTACCTTGCTTAAAGGGGAATCGGGCTGTGTTGGTAGCACCCGTTTGTTAAAAATCCTTAAGTCCGACAAGTATAATATGGTTTCGTGCCGGTTTGTTTCTATATGCTCCGGGTTAAAATAATCCACGCCTCCGTAACCCCCAAGGTAAATTTCGCCGTCTTTGCATTTATACGTGGCATTCATATTAAAATCGTTCGACAACAATCCATCGTTCACGCTATAATTGACAAACTCATTGGTTTGAGAGTTCATTTTAACGATTCCCGAATTTCCGGTAAGCCATATATCGCCTTCGTCACTTTCTATAATTCCGCAAATGTTTTCCAAAGGAAGCCCGGTAAGTTTATTGTACCATTTAAAAGTTCCGGTATGGACATCGTATTTTGCCAGCCCGGCGCCCTTGGTCCCTATCCATATTGTTTTATCTTTCCCTTCGTATAAAGACAAAACATGATTAGCCGTGGTTGGGTTATTGTATGCTTCCTGCATCTGTTCCCGCATGGAAACTATTTGAAACTCGCCGTCCTCCTGTTTTTTTATTTTAAAAAGACCATGCGTTGCCCCCAACCATATATTGTCTTGATGGTCTACCAATACTTTCCAGACATCGCTGTTGTCTAGGCCATATTCTTCAAAAACAGCCGAGTTATAATTTGCAAATTTCCCTGTTGAAGGATTGTACGAATGTAACCCATTATGAAAGGTGCCAATCCAGATATTACCTTTTGAATCTTCATCAATGCTCACGATGGTATTCGATAAAAGAGCGCCATCGGTAGTATCTATATTATAATTTATGAAGTTTTTGCTTCCGTTTTTCAGCAAATAAATACCATTGTCCCAACTTGCCACCCAGGTGTTGTTCTGGCTATCTTTATAAATTGTCTGGATATAATTACTTGTTAGGCCTGTATATGGACTTTTATCAGAAGTATTAATATGGGTAAATTGCTTTGTGGCATTATCTACAATATCTATTCCGCCGCCGTCCATTCCTATCCAAAGTTTTCCGGACATATCCTTGGATATGGAAGTAACCGAAGGAGCGTGCAACGAGTTGGGGTTGTTATACAAGCTTTCGATGCCCTCAAACTTGTCGTAAAGCCTATCGTAAACAGCAATTCCCTTGTTGTAGTAACCCAGCCAAATTTTTCGGTCCCTATCTTCAAACAAAGACCATATGGAGTTTACCAACAGGCTTTTCTCGTCTTTGTTGCTAGTTATGTAATGATTAATTACATTTCCATTGCCATCAACATGAAACAGCCCGTCATTTTCGGTACCACAAAGTACGGTGCCCCCATGCAGGGCTGTAAGCGAAAACAAAGGATTTTTTGATATTGGGTAATGCTCCACGCTTCGGGCCTTATTTTTGGTATGCTGAATGTTGTTTATTTTGTACAACCCTTTAGAATATGAGCCCACCCAAATATTATCCTGCTCATCTATGGCCAAGGAATGTATACCATCTTTAATTACAATCCCATTTGCAAACACCGAAGGCTTTAGCATGTTTTTGCCTGCATCATATTCCTGCACCCCCAAATTTGTGGCGGCATACAATTTCCCCATTTCGTCCATCTGTATGGCCAAAATGGTTATTGGCGTAGTTCCGTTTAGTTTGCTTATCCCTACTTTATCGATTTCGGGTTTAGTGGAAAATTTCATCTTATATAGCCCCCTGCCAAAAGTTCCTATAAACAGGTTTCCGTCTTTATCTTCTTTAAGGCTTCTTATGGATAAATTGGTATTGGGCGGTAGACCAAAGCCATCGTTGGAGATTCTTTTAAACTGGTCTTTATCGCTATCGTATAAGTTAAGGCCCTGCTCTGTCCCGACCCAAAACCTATGCTGGCTATCCAGATAAGTGCAATACACCACGCTACTGCTTAATGAAGTGGTATCGTTTAAAACGTATTTATAAGAATCGAATTCTAAACCATCGTAACGGTACAACCCGGCTCCATTGGTCCCTATCCATATAAAACCATAATCATCTTGATTTATGCTATATATCCCTACTTTTGGAATGTCTTTCATTGTGCTGACAAAATTGAACCTAGGCAATGGTCTTTGAGACCATAACCCTGTAACCGTCAACAATAAAAGGCATATATAAATGTACTTTTTAGGCATAGATTAGGAATGTTAGGCGTTTAGCTTTAATGTAGTACCAAATTCAAAAATATAAAAAATATTAAAAAAACAATTTTTACACTTATTAATTAACAAATAATCAGATAAAATGATATTTTTAAATTATTTTTTAAGAATCAATCCTGCACAATAATTTATTTTTAAATATTTATGAATTTCCTTCAGAAGATTTTAAAACCTTTTACATAAAATTTATTTAAACAAAATACATACCGGAGAAGGAGCATCTATTTCATCCATATAGGTCAACAATCCTGTTTCGGGATTTTTTTTGAACGAAACTATATTGTTGGTATATTGATTGGCCACCAAAAGAAATTCTTCTTTGGGGGAAATGGCAAAATTTCGCGGGCCATCACCTTTAACCGACTCAAAACCAATGGATTTTAAAGAGCCATCTGCGCCTACTTCAAAAATAGCAATGGAATTATGACCGCGGTTTGAAGCATATAAAAATTTTCCGTTGGATGTAATATGGATATCCGCGGCGGTATTTTCTCCTTTAAAGTCACTTGGTACTGTGCTAATGGACCTTTCTATTTTATAAGTTTCGTTTTCAAGGGACAATTGAGTAATTGTACTGTTCAATTCATTAAAAACATAAGCCCATTTTCCATTTGGATGAAATGTCATGTGCCTTGGTCCTGCACCCCTTTCCATTGCAAGCTTTGCGCTTTTTTTAGGCACTAGCTTTTTATTTTTTTCATCTATGGTGGTAAACCATAGTTCATTGGTGCCCAAATCTACTTCAACAACGTCTTTTTGGGTAGGCTGCAACCATACAGAATGTGCATGAGGCCCTTTTTGTCTTTCGGTTGTTCCTTTTCCCGTATGCTGGTGCACGTCTAATATACCCGAAAGCTCTCCTGCTGCGTTTAATTGAAGTAAGCCTACATTTCCGCTGGAATAATTGGCCGTTAAAACAAAATTAGCTTCATTGGCAACAATAAAGCAAGGATGTGCACCGCCCGATGGGCTTTTGTTTATAAGTTTTAAAGTATCTGCTTCTATTTTATACGATTCTACCCCTCCTTGACCTTCGGCATCTTCTATTTCGTTTACGGCCAACAAGTATTTTTTATCATTAGAAAAAGTCAAAAAAGACGGATTTTCGCTCTTGGCCGCCAATCCATTGTTTTTAAGTTTCCCTTCACTGTTTACCGAATAACTGTATATTCCTTCACTTTCACCATTGGTATATGTCCCTACATAAAAAGCAATATTTTTAGGTTCTGTTTGTTTTTTCGTTTCGGCAGCCACTTTTACAGTTTCTTTTTTTTGATTTGATTCTTTACACCCTATCATTAAAAGTAACGAAAGGGATACTATGGATAATTTCATCTATTGAAAATTAATTGGTGCTTTTATTTTTTTGGAAAGATACAATTTTATAGATGATTCTTATTATATGAAAAACAGGAGCAATATTATTTGAGCATTTTTGTTGTTATGCCATAAAAAAAAGGTCCGGTGCAATACAGGACCTCATTTTAAATAAAAATCTATTTATTATGAAATTATCTTTTCCATTTTCCGCCACCAAAGTAGAAACCAACGGAAACACCAAAGTAGCTATTCTTAATTTCAACAGAACCAACTTCAACACTTGATGCGTCATCTGTTATAGAAAAACCTTCTGATTTTGTTTTAGGAATGATGTTGTATTCAAGTCCAAGCCTGAATTTTCCAACTTCAAAACCACCACGGATCATTCCACCAAATTTTCCTGAAACATCAATTTCAGCGTCACTATTATCAAACCCGATACTGGACAATCCATAATATCCTACACCGGCACCAAGAAAAGGTGCGAAAGAACTAGAGCCATTATGAAAATAATAATCATACGTACCTAAATAAGAGGAAGAAGTAGAAACTTTGGCATCTTTTCCATTTACGTCTCTTGCAGTGGCGGCTCCGGCAATTCTTAAACCTACGTTCATATTATCGGCGATATTGTATTTGGGCTCAATATCAAACAACATTCCACCTCCACCTGAAGCAGCTGTATAGCCTATATCCAGGCCTACTCTAAATTTTCCTTTTTCCTGTGCTTGGGCCGAGTAGACACCCGTCATAATAACAATAAATAGTAATAGTAATTTTTTCATAAGATTATAATATTATATAGTTTATGGTGCTAACATAAACATATAATCTATAATCAGAGAATATTTTTTTGTTAAATTTATTTTCTACAACAAAAAATTATTTTGCTATATTCACGGCTCTTGTCTCCCTGATAACCGTAATTTTTACCTGACCAGGATACGTCATGTCTGTTTGAATTTTTTGGGATATCTCAAACGATAGTTCAGAAGCTTTATCGTCGCTTACTTTTTCGCTTTCTACAATTACGCGCAATTCCCTTCCTGCCTGGATTGCATAAGCCTTTTTAACTCCTGTAAAGCCAAAAGCAATTTCTTCCAAATCTTTTAAACGCTGTATGTAAGAATCCAGCACCTGGCGCCTTGCACCTGGCCTTGCACCGCTTATGGCATCGCACACTTGGACTATTGGCGCCAATAAAGTTTTCATTTCTATTTCGTCGTGGTGGGCTCCAATGGCATTACACACATCGGGCTTTTCGCCATATTTTTCGGCCCACTCCATTCCAAGGATGGCATGAGGGGTTTCTATCTCGGTTTCGGGTACTTTACCGATATCGTGCAACAATCCTGCTCTTTTGGCAAGTTTGGCATTAATGCCAAGTTCTGCGGCCATAACGCTACAAAGTTTTGCCACTTCCCTTGAGTGCTGCAATAAGTTTTGCCCATAAGAAGAACGGTACTTCATTCTACCTACGGCCTTAATGAGTTCTGGATGCAGTCCATGAATCCCCAAATCGATTACCGTACGTTTTCCTACTTCAATAATCTCTTCTTCAATTTGTTTTTTGGTCTTTTTAACCACTTCTTCAATACGTGCCGGGTGTATTCTTCCATCGGTTACCAAACGGTGGAGCGACAACCTTGCTATTTCCCTTCTTACCGAGTCGAAACACGAAAGAATAATGGCTTCTGGGGTATCGTCTACTATAATTTCTACACCTGTTGCAGATTCGAGCGCCCTGATGTTTCTTCCTTCACGGCCAATAATACGGCCTTTTACATCATCCGACTCTAAATTGAACACAGACACACAATTGTCTATGGCTTCTTCGGTACCGATACGCTGAATGGTGTTTACAATAACTTTTTTGGCTTCTTGCTGGGCGGTTAATTTGGCTTCTTCCATGGTATTTTGGATATACGTCATGGCATCGCTCCTCGCCTCTGTCTTTAAAGATTCTACCAATTGGCTTTTGGCCTCTTCCGCAGAAAGCCCTGAGATAACTTCTAATTGCTCGATTTGACTTTTATGGAGCTTTTCTATTTCGCCCTGTTTTTTATCTAGAAAGTCCAGCCTAAAATCGTAATCCTTGCTCTTGGCCTCCAGTTCGGTATTGGCCTTCTTGTTTTTTGCCAGTTCGCTAGATACCTGCGACTCTTTATCACGGGTTCTTTTTTCGGCCTCGGCTATCTTTTTATCTTTTGCAATAATCACTTTTTCGTGTTCTGCCTTGAGTTCTAAAAACTTTTCCTTGGCTTGCAGTATCTTATCTTTTTTAATGCTTTCGCCTTCTGTTTTTGCCTCTTTCAATATTTTCTGGGCTTCTTTTTTTGCCCCGGAGATCATTTTTGTTGCATTGTTCTTCTCAAGAACCTTGGCTATTATAAACCCAACTATTATACTTATTACTCCAACAATTATTGATAGTGTAGTATTATCCATCTTTACATATATTTAAAAAAAAAGCCTACATTGGCATTGAAGTTTTGTACAAACTCCATAAAACAGGTTTAAGGCTACCAAACTGATCAAGGGTCCGCGGTTCCTAAGTCCTGAAATTAATCAGAGGAGCGGCATGCTTTTACAATTTGAACTCACCTTTTTTAATTAATACTTGTTGAGTTTGTCAAAAAAATGCAACCAATGTAGGCAGTAACATTATATTATTTAAAAGAACATTCTATTTTTTTAGCTTAAATGCCCAGAAACAAGAGCGTCCAATTTTTTTAACCGCTCGTTCATTTCTTCGTTTATATTTTCCTTATCAATACCTTTTTGTTCTACTTTGGAGGCAAATTGCAGGGCACACATTGCCAACACGTCCTGTTTGTCCCTTACGGCATAATTCTGTTCGAATTGCTTGATCAATGCATCTATGCTCTTTGCCGCCTTTCTTAATCCTTCTTCCTGTTCTGGCGCTACCGTTAGGGGATACACCCTGTCTGCAATAGATATTTTGATTTTAAGCTTCCCTCCCATTGTTAGAACATTTATTCCGATAGTTGAGCGATACACTGATCAATTTCACGGATTAAAGTATTTATTTTAAGCTTAGCTTCTGTTTTACTTTGATTACTGCCAAGCATTGAATTTGCTAGCTTGAGCGATTCATATTTTTCTTCCCATTGGGTAACGGAAAGTGCTAAATCCTTATTTTCATTTTTAGAAACCGCCAATTCTTCTTTTAATTGCCGATTGACCTCTTGTTGTTGCTTCAACTTTTTAAGCAACTGACCAATCTTATTCTCCAGAGAATCAACAATTTCTATAATTTCGCTCATACATGCAATGTTCAACACATATCTTTACAAAGTTAAGACACCTTTACATACCTCACAATAGTTTGCAAAAATTTCTTTTAATAAACTAATATAACGAAATTTGCGTTTTAAGAGTAGTTTTTTCTCGTTTAATTATCAATTCTTTAATTTAGCAGCATAACAATTTTCCCATGCGGTATTTTTTTATTTGTAGTATTTTATTTTCCCAATTTATTTATGCCCAAACCAGTTACCCTGAAAATTATTTTCGTTCGCCATTGGATATCCCCATAGTATTGGCGGGGACTTTTGGCGAATTGCGCTCCAATCATTTTCATTCGGGCATGGACATAAAAACACAGCAACGGGAAGGCCTGGATGTTCATGCCGTGGCCAATGGATATGTTTCAAGGATTAAAATTCAGCATTATGGTTACGGAAAAGCCATCTATGTAAAGCATCCAAACGGTTATACGTCGGTTTATGGGCATTTACAACGTTTTTCGCCCGAAATTGAAGCCTATGTAAAAAAGCATCAATACAAAAACCAATCATACGAAATTGAACTTTTTCCCGAAAGCAACGAGTTTCCGCTTAAAAAAGGGGATATCATTGCCTTTAGTGGAAATACGGGCGGCAGTGGCGGACCGCATTTACATTTTGAAATTCGCGACAGTGCGGCCAAACCCATAAACCCGTTATTGTTTGGGTACGAGGTAAAAGATACAAAGGCACCGCGCATCCTGGGGGTTTATGCATACCCGCTTGCCAACGGCGCTATTATTAACAACGGAAACAAGCGAACAGAATTGCAACTTGTAAAACAAGCAGACGGAACGTATCTGGCCAATAAAATAACTGCCAGCGGAAACATTGGCCTTGGGGTGGAAACATACGACCAGCTTGATATGGCCTATAATAAAAACGGAGCGTACAAAGTATGTTTAACCGTAAATGGCACGCTTAATTTTGAATACGATTTTGAAACTTTTTCTTTTAACGAAAGTAGGTACATAAACACCTTGATAGATTACCCAACCTATATTGAAGACAATAAAAGAATACAAAAATGCTACATAGAACCCTATAACAAACTTAGCATCTATAAAAAAAGAAACGATGAGGGCATAATTCCCATTGCGGAAGGCCTGTCGTACCAAATTGTAATGGAGGTGTCTGATTTTGCTGGAAATACAAGCACCATAATTGTTCCAGTTGAAGGCAAGAAACAAGAACTTATTCATAAAAAAGATGATGCGAATACGGGAAAATACCTCATCGCTGCCCGCGACAATATCTATAAAGTGGGAGATGCGACCGCATTTTTTCCGGCAAATACTTTTTACCACGATTTTTTTATAGACCTTAAAGGAACCGGGGACAGTATTTCCATACACAACGAAAGTGTTGCCGTAAAAAGCAATTACACGATCAGTATGGACATAAACCGTTTAAACGAAGACGATATCAGTAAATTATTTATAGCGCATTTAGATGAAGACGACCGCCCCTCGTATGAGCATACCTACAGAAAAGGAAACATTTTAAGTACCCGCACAAGGGACCTTGGCAGGTTTACCGTTATGAAAGATACCATATCTCCCACCGTAAGGCCCTCTAATTTCAGGGACGGGCAGTGGCTTTCTAATTTCGGCAATATAAAGCTGGAAATTCATGACGATTTAAGCGGCATTAATTCATACCGGGCAACCATAAACGGCGAATGGATATTAATGGAATACGAATATAAAGACAATACACTTACGTATGATTTAAATGACATCGATTTTAAAGATTCGGCAAATTATTTAGAAGTATTTGTTACCGATAATGTTGGAAATAATACTACTTTTAATGCTGTTTTTTACCGTAAATAAACTTTAGTGTATTGAAAATCAAGCCTAATATCCTTTTTTTACTGTTTTTCTTGACCGTAAACCTATTTTATAGCCAAACCGCTACCATTCGGGGTATTGTTCTTGACAATTCGAATATGCCCATTGAAAACGTATCGGTAATCGTTTCAGAAAAAGGGGTAAAAACCAATTCTAACGGCTTTTATAAGGTAATAGTCCCAGCAAATAAGGATGTTACGCTTCATTTTACCCATATTTCATTTGAAGAAATTGTATTGTCCGTTCAATTGGAAAACGGGGAAGACATGGAGTTTAACCCGATAATGGAAACGCAGATCAAACAAATAGGGGAAGTGGTGGTTTCTTCAAAAAATAAAAAAACCGTTGAGGGCATTCAAAATATCGATCCCGAAATCGTCAGGACGATTCCTGGGGCCAATGCCGGGGTGGAAAACATTTTAAAATCGCTTCCGGGCGTTAACTCAAACAACGAATTGAGCACGCAATATGCCGTAAGGGGCGGGAATTACGACGAGAATCTGGTATATGTTAACGAGTTTGAAATTTACCGGCCTTTCCTCGTTCGTTCCGGTCAGCAAGAAGGCATGAGTTTTATCAATACAGACCTTATCCAAGATATTGATTTTTCTGCGGGCGGCTTTCAGGCCAAATATGGAGACAAATTATCATCGGTACTCGATGTTACCTACAGAACCCCTTCAGAATTAATGGGCGGCGTGGACATAAGTTTGCTTGGAGGAAGTGCGTATTTGGGGAGCACCTCTAAAAACAAACGTTTTACAACTTTAAGCGGTGTTAGGTACAGGAACAACAGCCTTTTGGTTAATAGCAAAGACACCGAAACCAATTACAACCCTATATTTGCCGATGCGCAAACTTTTTTAACCTACAGGCTGTCGGGGAAGTTCCAGCTTCATTTCCTTGGAAATTTATCGTTAAAAGAATATGATTATCAGCCAGAAACCCGACAAACCACTTTTGGCACTATAGACGACCCGATTTCGGTCAGGGTTGATTACAGGGGAAATGAAGAAGACAGCTATAAAACGGCTTTTGGAGCCTTAAAGGGGATTTATCAGGTTAATCAAAATACATCGTTAAAATTTATTGGCTCTTTATATCATACCAAGGAAAAGGAATATTACAATATCGCAGGCCGTTATAGCATGGGGGAAATAGACACTGTCATGGGCGGACTGGTTGAAGAATACCAAAACATTGGCCGACAATATGAATATGCCAACAACAAACTAAATGCTACCATTTTTAATATACAGCATAAAGGGTTTTACGAAAAAGAAAACACTACCATAGAATGGGGCATAAAATATACTTTAGAGAATTTTAAGGACCATTTGGAAGAATACGAAACCGTGGATACCGTAACAGTAGACACCGTTGACTTAAACTCTCCGTACAACTGGAACATTCCGCCATTGCATGCCGTAAAAGCCGATAATAATGTAACCAACAACAGGCTTATGGGGTTTCTGCAATGGAGCAGGCTTGTTTTTTTGGGAGAAAATAAGGTATGGCTCAATGCTGGAATAAGAGGGCACTTTTGGAATGTCTCCGGAGACAGTATCGACTCAAACTCTCAATTTGTGGTAAGCCCCAGAATGCAGGTTGCCATAAAACCAAACTGGAAAAAAGACATGCTTTTCCGTTTGGCCGGGGGGCTTTACCAACAACCCCCGTTTTATAGGGAAATGCGTGATAGCACCGGGCATGTTAACCCTTTTGTAAAAGCACAAAAATCATATCATATTGTATTGGGGCACGATTACAGCTTTAAGCTTTGGGACCGTCCTTTTAAACTAAGTTCGGAAGCCTATTATAAATATTTAAATGATGTAAACCCCTACACGCTAGAAAATGTGCGCATTCGGTATGAAGCAGCAAACAATGCCGTGGCTTATGCTTATGGATTGGATTTTAGGCTAAATGGCGAGTTTGTTCCCGGTACCCAATCGTGGTTTAGCTTTGGCTACTTAAAAACCGAGGAAAACATAGACAACCGCGGTTATATTCCAAGGCCAACGGACCAGCGCCTAAAATTTGCAGTACTTTTCCAAGATTATATACCAAGTATCCCCAATGTAAAACTGTACCTAAACGGAGTGTACAATACTGGCCTGCCCGGTGGAAGCCCCGATTATGCCGACCCGTACGATTACCAATTGCGACTTCCCGATTACAAAAGAATGGACGTTGGCATTAACTATATATTGCTAGACCGTAAACAAAAAGTTAAAAACAGCAATTGGAACAATAAATTTGAAGAAATTCATGTGGGCTTCGAGATTTTCAATATTTTTGACGTCCAAAACTCGATTACCAATACATGGGTAGACGATTATTACACCAATACACAATACGCCATACCAAACTACATGACCGGAAGGGTTTTTAATATTAAGGCCGGATTAAAATTTTAACCAGCTGTTCATTTAATTAGAAATTAATAAAACAAATACAACAAAACAGGATTCTGTGAAATAGCATTTTAATGAAAAAACATATATTTTTAATTGTATTGATGATGAGTGCCCTTGGTTTTGGCCAAAAAACCATTTATCAAAGCGAATCTTTTGAAGAACTTAGCAAAGACCATAAAACCGTGGCCATTGTTCCTTTTGAAGCCCGTCTGGAACTGGACAATAAAAACTTGACCGCGGAACAATTAAAAAAACTTCAGGAAAAGGAAGGCTACGAAGCACAAAATGCGTTGGAAAGCTATTTTTTAAAAAGACACAAACGAAAAGATTACCGTATTGAATTTCAGGATATAAAAAACACAAATGCCTTATTGGCAAAAGAAGGCATCGATTTACTGAACCTCGATATATATACCACTCAGGATTTGTGCAAAATTTTAGGGGTCGATGCGCTTATTTCGGGCGACCTAACCTTAAACGCATTAATTTCAGAAGGCGTCTCTACCGATTTTGACTTTATGTCCTTTATCTCCGGTACTTCAGATTATGGGCGGATTGCCATTAAATTAAGTGATGGCGCCACCGGAAAACTTCTTTGGAAATACGAAAAGGTAATTACACGTAAATCGGGGAAAAACACATACGACATTATTGAAGCCATGATGCGCAAGTCTACACGGAAGTTTCCTTATGATAAGTAAATAGCTATTCGTCCTTGCTGCATTGGTTGCAATAACCAGAAATAAAACCATTAAAATTTACCGACTGATAGCCTTTGGGTAGTTTAACGTCAATTTCATTAGGCAGGCATTCTACTTTTCCGCAGTTTAAACACCGAAAATGAAAATGACTGTGCAGGTGCTTCTTTTCGCCACAGTTAATACAATAGGCATAATACTGTTTTCCGTCGTCTCCCAATATTTTATGCACAATCCCATCGTCATAAAAACTGTTAAGCACCCGGTATATGGTTGCCCTGTCTATTACATTGCCAATCTCTTCTTGTATAATGTCCTTGTTTACCGCCGTTGAAGCATTTTTTATGGTTTCCAGTATTAACTCCTTTGCCTTTGTATTTCTTTTGTTCTTCACCATTGTATCCAATCTCCTTAACTGTTCTCTTTCCATTGATGGGTTTTGTCCTCAAAGATTTCCTTTCCAAAGATAGGAACCTGTTCTTTTATCATATTTACAATGGCTTCGGTAGCAGCATAGACTTCCTTTCTGCTTTCAGCCGAAACAAATACAAAAAAACAAATTTCGCCTACATTTACTTTGCCCAGGCTATGGTATGTATGCATACAGGTTAAATTAAATCTATTAAAAGCCTCCTCCCTGATTTCGTGCAATTTATCTTCGGCCATTTTCCTGTAGCATGAATATTCAATGGCCGAAACTTTTTTTTCTTCAATAACATCGGCACGTACCTGCCCCAAAAATATATTGTGCGCACCAATATCGTGTTTTGATTGATGCTTGGCTATTGAATTGGCTATAAATTCCGGAGAAATTGCCCCTTCCATAAAGACCGTTTTCTTTTTATGAACTGTCATTAAATTAATTTTATTTGAAAATATAAATTTACTGAAGAATATCCAGATAAAGAACTTCTTTGCCTTTTTCTATGCAAGCGGTATCTGCGGGAACATACACCAAAACATCTGTTTTTATTAAGCTAACCAGCATGGAAGAACTTTGGTTTTTATGTATCTCTATACCGTCAACAGTTTTGTTTCCACGCAAAAAAAGCGATTTTCCGCTGGAATTTTCTATACTTTCCTTTAAAACAGCCTTTTTAAACCCTCTTTCTTTGCAATTCATTGCCTTTTGTATGGCCGCAACCACATATACCTGAAAATTAATAAAACAAGCGGCAGGATTGCCCGGAAGCCCAAAAACAATGGTTTTTTCTTTTGTGCCGAAATAAATAGGCTTTCCTGGTTTTTGGTTTATTTTATAAAAATGTTGCGTTACTTCCAATGTTTCAAATGCCCGTTGCATTAAATCGTAATCTCCCACCGAAATTCCTCCGGAAGCTATCAATATATCGTAATTTTCAATAGCTTCTTTTAACTTATGCAGCGTATCGTCCATTTCATCAGAAACAAAAAAACACCGAATGGTTTTTATCCCCAATTTTCTCAGTAACAATTGAAGCATTATAGAATTACTGTCATAAATTTTACCTCCCTCAAGCTTATCGCCGGGCGGCTGAACCTCGTTTCCGGTTATTAGCAAGGCTACATCTGGGCATTTGTACACTTTTATCCTATCAAGCCCCAAAGCGGTCGCATATGCCAGTGCCGAGCTATTAAGCAAGGTATTTTTTGGTATGGCCAGGTCTCCTTTTTTTACCTGTTCGCCCGCAAGCTTAATATTGGTTTTACCGGTATATGGCCTGGCTTGTTTTATATATCCGTTTTTTTCAACTACATGTTCCATCATTAATACGGCATCGGCCGAAAATGGAACTTTTGCACCAGTATAAATACGCACGGCCTCTCCTTCTTTTAAAATTATATCACTTATATCCCCTGCTTGGACACAGCCTACAATTTTATAGTTTTCTTCTGATGTAAGCTTGACCGCAAAACCATCCATAGCCGATTGTTGAAAAGGCGGCAGCGAAATAGGCGCATGAACATCTTCGGCCAGCACATGTCCTTCTGCATTTATAATTGATGCTTCTGTTATTGTAGCTGCAATACTTTGTTGAAATACAATCTGAAGCGCTTCATATACGGAAATCATTTATCTTTAATAAATTATTACATCAAAAATAGGTATAATTTTCATTTTGAAGAATAAATAATTAAGTATTAATACTTAATTTTGTTCACGAATACTTATTTTTGATTTAAAAAGCACGATTTAAACTGTCATATTTTTTAAATTACTACCTATGAAGAAGCTACCTCAACTAACATAAAAAGAAAATAAACCAATGAAAAAATTAACCACTACCCTATTTTTAACATTTTGCTTTATACAACTTACTCATAGCCAAACATTCGACCTTTCGGCAGACCTCCGCCCAAGATTTGAGTACCGACATGGATACGGCTCTCTTTTTCCCGATGATGCAGACCCAGCGGCCTTTGTTACACAACGCTCAAGGCTTAATTTTAATTATACTGATGAAAAACTAAAACTGATGCTGAGCGTACAAGATGTAAGTACATGGGGCGATACCCGGCAAACTTCCCCAGTAGACGGAAACGATTCGTTTTCATTATTTCAGGCTTGGGCAGAACTAAGCATTACTGAAAATTGGGCCATTAAGGCAGGACGGCAAAGTATTGCTTATGACAACGAGCGTATTTTTGGTGCCCTAGACTGGGCCATGCAAGGCAGATTTCATGATGCAGCACTTATTAAATACCGAAACGATGGTTTTATGGCCGATGCAGGTTTTGCCTTCAGCCAAACAGAAATATCCAATGAAGGCACCGCATATGATGTTCCGGGCTTTTTTACCTATAAGACCATGCAATACCTTTATGCACAAAAAAGTTGGGAAAAAGCATCGGCCAGTCTTTTGTTTTTGAATACCGGGTTTCAAAATTTTGATGAAGACGATGAGGCCGATGGCGTTTATTACACCCAAACGTTAGGTTCTTATTTTAAGTTTCCTGTTTCCGTAATCGGCATTTCGGGGAGTTTTTACTATCAATTTGGCAAGGCATATCCCGTAAATGTTGATTTAAGTGCCTACGAATTCATGCTTGAAGCAAGCTACAAACCTGTAAACACATTGTTTGCACTGGGCTTTGAAGCCATGAGCGGATCGGATCAAGGTGGGAGCGACAATAATTCTTTTTTCCCGCTTTACGGTACCAATCATGCTTATAATGGATTTATGGATTATTTTTATGTTGGCAACTATGCCAATAGTGCCGGTTTGAACGATCTTTATGGAAAAGTGGTCTGGAAAACAGGAGAAAAATCAGATTTACTTGTTTCTGCACATTATTTTGGTGCCAACGGCGACCTTGCCAATGATGCCGATGCTTATTTGGGCACGGAAATAGACTTGCAGTTTACCCAAAAACTCATGAAGTTTGCTACCCTTAAAGTAGGTTATTCGCATATGTTTGCCTCAGAAAGTATGAGCTTGATTAAAGACGGAAGGCCGAACGACAATTCCAACAATTGGGCATGGGCCATGCTGGTAATCAACCCGACGCTTTTTACTCATACCATAAAATAAATGCCTAAACGTTAACTATTTTTGTTAACACATAGCCTTTATCAACATTGCCGGTAACAGTGTCCAGCATATTATTTTCCAAGCTGTTGGCAAATACATTGTCTTGTTTGTTGGATGTATCTGGATTTATGTGGTACACATTTGTACTATAGCCCGAACTGGATAAATCTTCCTAAAAAACAGATAATGTTGCCGGCATGAGTACCAATGTACCCATGCCAACCATACTTTTTTTATAAATTTCTTTCTGTCTACCTTTTTGCTTTTTCTATTTAATTCCCAACCTATCAAAAAAATCTTCCTTATAACTATCTCCAATGGGAATCCTCATGTCGTCAATTACTACTTTATTTTTCTGTATTGTTTTTATATAGTGCACATTAATGGCAAAAGACCTGTGTATCCTTACAAAATCCCTGTCGGGCAATTTGCTCAATAAATCTTTAAAGCTCATCAGGGTAAGAATGGGTTTGTTGGTACCCAGAATATGGACCTTTAAATAATCTTTCAGCCCTTGAATATATTTAATTTCTTCAATATTTACTTTTATATTTTCGTAATCTGCTTTAATGAAAATAAAATTTTCTGCCTTCTTTTCTTCTCCTGTAGAGGGAAACACATTGGTTGTCATTGATAAACTTCTATTTGTTATAATTTCTTTTGCCCTTGATACAGCTTTTATAAACCGATGATAGGGTATTGGTTTTACCAAATAATCTACTGCATTGAGTTCAAATCCTTCAACTGCATATTGGGAATATGCCGTTGTGAAAATAAACAGCGGTTTATTGTCTAATGAATTTATAAAGTCAATTCCGTTAATCTGGGGCATTTCGATGTCGGAAAAAATAAGATCGACCTTCTTTTCCTTTATAATCGAAATGGAATCTAGGGCATTTGTATAAATACCAACGAGCTCGATAAAATCTATTTTGCTACAATATTCCTTAATAAGGTCTATTGCCAATGGTTCATCATCAATTATTATACATTTCATTTTCAGCAATATAAATAGTTAAACTTATTGAATAATAATCCCCATCATTTTCAATTTTTAGTTCGTGCCTGCCAGGATATAATAATTTTAACCGGTTTTGAACATTTTGTAGCCCGATACCGGAACTGTCGGGCGATTTTTTAATTATCCCGATTTTGTTTTTTATAAAAAAGAAGACATTGTCGTTATTAATGGTAATGTTTATTTTTACTTCTGTGTTCCCTTTATAATCTGTTCCATATTTAAAAGCATTTTCTATAAACGATATAAACAATAAGGGGCGTATTACCTTTCCCTTAGCGTCTCCGTATATGTTTATGGTAACGCGTTCGTGGTTGGAGAGCCGCAATCGTTGCAATTGTATATAATTGTGTATATAATTTAGTTCTTTTTCCAGGGAAACCATGTCTTTATTGGCCTCATAGATCATGTACCTCATCAATTCCGAAAGGTTTAAAATGGCTTCGGGTGTATCTGAGGATTTTTTTATAGATAAGGTATATACAGCGTTTAGCGAATTGAACAAAAAATGGGGGTTCAATTGGGTTTTTAAAAATTGTAATTCGGAATGTACTTTTTCATGCTCTGTTTTTTCCCTGACGCGTTCGTTTTTATTCCATTCGACATACATCCTAATAATTGCCCCGATGATAAAATAAAACATCAAATTGATTGTTGGCCCGATAAGCATTCTAAATTTAAAATAGACATTTCCTGCTATGTCGTCTTTTGATAACTGCAAAGGAAAACCGTCAAGAGAATGGGCCCTAATAGACATTACCGAATGGCGTCCGGGTATTGTTCCGGGAATTGGGAACTCCGGGGGCAAAAAAGTGTCTACCAGATAGCTACAAACAAGGATTACAAAAACCGAAATCAGTACATAAATTAGTATTCTTTTTTTCAATAAAAAATAAGGCACCAATACATAATAGTTAAGGTAAAATAAGACAATGTTTACCAAAAACCTCGGGGATAAATTAGAAAACACATCAACAACGCCAGTGCGGCTGTAGGATTGAAAAAGCATTACCCCATATAGGCACGACCACACCAATATGTGTAGTATTATTTCTTTTTTTATGGACTGCTTGTTTTCCATATAATCCTTCTAATTTACCTAATTTTAATTTGCAAGCTGTCCAACACTTCTTTTTGGAGATAAGGTATCTTTTTATTTTTTAACCGGTTTACCACTAACGAAGCTGTTTTTTTTGCATCATCTTTTGATAAAAATGGCTGTTTTGCGGAAATTGCCGGGATATATTCCTGCCGTATCACTCTAGTGCCTTTATATGTAATTTCGTACCCATAACCACCATTTACATCGATAACAGTGTATTTTAGCTTTTCCTCTTGTTTTTCGCTTAAAAAAAACCATCCGAAAATTAAAATACAAACACCTGCCAATATCATTATTTTTGTTTTGTCCCACTTCATATAAAAAACCTATTTTTTTATAAGGGGGCTATCCACACCCCCTTTTAAAACTCAACAAACAAGCAAGTAACACCTTGCTTTAATCTTCATCGTCGTATTCCATATCCGGGAAAAACTCATCCAGGTCGTCGAGGTAAAGGCTTCCGGTTTTTCCTAGCCCTACAAAAGCCCTGCTACCGTTACAAAATGCAATTGCATCTTGCCTGGACGAGCCTTCAAATCCGGTTACTTCTTCCCAGGTGTCATTTAGTGGGTTGTATTGCCAAGCAGAGGCTACAGCCCCATTTTGTGCTCCGCTTACTATATAGCCATACCCGTTTAAAGAAAAGCTTACAGCATTGCTACGCGCAATAGCATAGCTATCTTCTTCATCAAGGTCCAATAATTTAGCCCATGTTTCTGTGGATGGGTCGAACTTCCAAAAATCATCGGTATAAACCCCGTTTGAAACTCCTGTTCCAAAATATACCATATTGCCTATTACAAAAGCTGATGCCGCCCTTTTTTTGTTGCCACCATATCCTTCAATTTCTGTCCAAGCATTTGTAGTTGGGCTGTATTTCCAAAAGTCCTTTCTGTCGTTGTCGCCGTCAAAGCCTGTTCCAAAATAACCATATCCATTTACGCTAAAAGCTGTTGCGCTCCGTCTGGCCGTTCCCGGAAAATTGGCTATTTGGACCCACGTATTTGTTTTCGGGTCGTACTGATAAAAATCGCCCAGCTCATCAAGTCCATCGTAACCAGAACCTATATATCCCTTACCATCAACATCAAAGCCTACGCCCGCACTTCTTGGAGCACCGGGAAAATCTGCTTTTTGCGACCAGTAATTCCCTTCCATATCATAGCTCCAAAAATCGTTTAGGTAATCATCTCCATCATATCCTACGCCCATATATCCCATTCCGTCAATTGTAAAGGCAGACGAACCGCTACGGGGCCTGCCATCGAATATGGAACGGTCCATCCAATTTCCCATTTCTTCTTCATCATCATCAGAAGAACAGGCTATAAATACAAATGTTGTAAACAACAATAGTGCGAAATAATTCAATTTTCTAAATTTCATCATATATAATTCTATTAATTAACTCAATATTATCATTTTCGGAGTAAAACTAATACGAAGGAAAAAGAGTCAAAAATGGAATATATCAACCTGTATTTTTAACAGACCAATCTGCCATTTTTATCTACAAACTGCGCAAAGATTGTTCGTCGATTATATTCATAAATTGGTATAGACATTCGCCTTGAAAGTAGAATAAGGTTTTTACTGTTTTAATACACAGTTACATTTACCAAAAAAAATACATGAGATACCTTGTTTCTTTAGTTTGCTTGTTAAGTATGTTGGTTGTTTTGTCTTGTACCGAAAGTAGTGATTACGATCCTGATTTTAATGTGGGAGACTCTTTTGCCGATAGCCAATTGAGGGTTATACAAATAGACACACTTTCCCTAGAAACCTCTACCATGCAATTTGATAGTTTAATTACTTCAACCAGCAATAGGATTTTAATTGGGTCTTATAACGACCCAGAGTTTGGAACCGTAACGTGTGCTAGTTTTTTTGAGGTGCTCCCTGAAAATTTCAGCATTAATAGTGAAGCTGTTTACGACAGTATTGTTATGTATATGAAATATGACAGTTATTATTACAACGACACACTTCAATTAAACGAAATCCACATAAAAAAGGTAACCGAACAGCTAAAACCGAAAAAAAATGCCTTTTATAATACAAGCAATATTGCATACAGCAATGAAGATATAAGCATGTTGGCATACTACCCCCGGCCCATGGAGGGCGACACCATTTCCATAAAAATGGACAATGTTTTGGGAGCGACTATTTTTGATAAAATTCAAACAAAAAACATTACCAATACTGACGAGTTTAAGGCATTTTTAAAAGGTATTATGCTTCGGCCCGGCGGAGAAAGTGGCAGTATTATAGGCTTTTCAACCGATGAAACGCTTTGCTTTATACGCCTTTTCTATTCTACTGCCGGAGAAACCGGAAGCACTCAAGATTATATCGATTTAAAAATAAACAAAGGCAGCGAGCATCCTACCTTTTTTAATCAAATTACCGCCAAGGACGCCAATCAATATCTGGAAAAACTCACCGATCAAGAAGAAAGCATGCCCAGCACTACTTCAGAAAACAAAACGTTTATACAAGCCGGGACCGGAATTACAACACAAATTAAATTTCCGACCATAAAATCGCTTTACGATATCGAAGGCACCGGTACCATTTTGGAAGCCACTTTGATAATTAATCCTTCCATTGACACTTACAACGATTATTTATCGCTTAAAGATACCCTAAATCTTTACCTGACAGATAGGAACAATGTCCTTTCATCTCAACTTACATATGCTGACGGAACGGCGGTAAAGGCGGTTTTAAACAAGAACAATCTTGAGTTTAACGAAATTTATTATACCGTTCCCATTGGGGCTTATGTAGAGTTTCTGCTTACAAACGAGACCGAGACTGATCAAGCTATTGCCCTGTTGCCAACCGATTACACTTCCAGCGTTGACAGGATGATATTAAATGGCCCTGAATCCGCCAATAATGCCATTAAGTTACAATTAATTTATACCGTTTATGACCGCGAAAACTAAAAACAGCATCCTTCTTTTTATACTTATCATTACCAAAGTTACCGCACAATCCGAAAGTTTAACAAGTTCTCCTTATTCACTTTACGGGCTGGGCGTAATTAACCAAACCAGTATTGGCAAGGTAAATGCCATGGGTTATAGCGGCATTGGCATGAAGTCGGTTGGATATATCAATAACCTCAACCCGGCATCATATGCGCTGATTCCTCAAAACAATTTTTTATACGATTTGGGTGGAAAAGCCGAGATAAATACCTATGCCAACAAGTTTAACAGTGAAAAAAATACAAGTTTCAACTTTTCAAACCTTGCCTTTGCTTTTCACATAACAGAAAAAATGGGAGCCGGGGTAACCCTTATTCCATACAGCCATGTTGGGTATTCTTTGGTAGGGCTCGAAACCAACATAGAAGGTTCTACCGAAACCGTTAAAACCAATGCACAAGGAACCGGTGCATTAAACGATTTAAGTTTTAATTTTGGCTACAGTCCATTTTCAAACTTCAGGATCGGGCTCAATGCCGCCGTGTTATTTGGCAATATTGAAGAAGAGGAATCCTTTAGCCTTAATACTTCTTCTTTTCTTTTGAATGAACAAACCTCCTACTCCGGCATACAATTGGGCATAGCAACCCAATTTGACATTACCGACGATATTTCCCTTGGAGGGATTTTGAAGCTTCCTTCAACCCTTAACGGAAGTCTAAGCCGTTCAATCTATAAAACTCTCGACTATAACAGCACAACCGTTGAAGAAAATATTGAAGGTAATGCTGATGATTTTGAACTCCCTTTGCATTTTGGCGTAGGATTTAGTGCAACCCTTTTTGATAAAAATTTATTGTTCAATGTCGATTACCAAAAAAGATATTGGGGAAAAACCGGGCAAAACGACCATATTGGTGAATATACCGATCAAAACATATATGCCCTTGGTCTTGAATATGCCAATAAATCCAGAAACACAAAGTATTTCCAACGCATAGCATATCGGGCTGGTTTTAATTTTGATGATGGCTATCTTTCCGTAAATAACAATAAAATAAACAGTTACAGCATTACCGCAGGCCTTGGCTTGCCGTTGAGTGCCCGTAACAGTTCTGCATTAAACATTTCGTACAGCTATGGTCAAAAAGGGCAAATAAACAATATTCTGATTCAAGAAAATTATCATTTAATTACCATCAACCTTAGTTTACAAGACTTTTGGTTTGTAAAGCGTTTGGTAAAATAAAATACCTTTATTCAACTTGTTTTGACTTTTTAGCCGAATTAAAAAATCAAGACGGGTTTATTGCTTTCTTCTTAAAAAAAGAAACAAGTATACCAAGCCGATCAAAACCACCACGGAAGACAATAAAAATGTTTGCGAAATCCTTATGATGCTATTTTGGTAGTACCAACCCGAAAGCAAGGCCCCAATACCAATTCCCGCTTCTAGGGCAATATACATGGTTGCCATGGCTTTTCCACGCGCTTCCCGCTTGCTCATATCGATAGTCCATGCATTTAACAATGGCGATAGAACGCCCATGCCTATACCGTATAAAACCCCTCCAACAACAAATACAATAAACGAGGATGCTACTCCAATGACAATAACCGCAATAGCCAGCACGATTAAGCCGATAAAGATTAAACTGGTTCTTCCATATTTATCAGAAGCTTTTCCTGCAATAAAACGCACCAACAAAGATGAAACGGTAAAAACAATAAAGAACATCCCCTTATTTTGTATATCAAGGTGCGTGGTCCAGTCGGGAATTAATGTTAAGATAATTCCATAAGAAATGTAACACAAAAAGGTGAGGATGGCTGCCGGAAGTACCTCTACAGCAATGATGTCCCGTCTGGAAATTTTTAAGAGCGACCAACTGAATTTTCTTTTTGATTCGAGCGTTTCTTTCATGTTCACTATAATCAACATGGATAAAAAAGCACATACCGAAGAAAGGTAAAAAAGCGTATCAAAAGAGTAATACATTTTAATATAACTTCCAAATGCAGGCCCGACCGCCATTCCTGTGCTATAAAACAGGCTTTGCATACCAATGGCCTCGCCCCAGGAGCGTTGCGGTGTAATGTCGGCCACATATGCAGAAGTTGCCGTTGGCTTAAATCCTGTAGAAAACCCATGGAGCAGCCTTAAGAACAAAAAACCAAAAACCGAATGAAGCATGGGGTACAATACTCCACAGAGTACACATACCAAAGCTCCAAAGATCATCACGGGTACCCGGCCCACGGTATCGGTAATCCTCCCGCTAAAGGGGCGACACATACCGGCGGTAAAAGTGAACAGGGCAATAATAAGCCCAATGTACTGCGAACCGCCAAGCGAACTTAAATATGCCGGAAGCTCTGGGATAAGCATGTTGTAGCTTGCCGAAAACAACAACGAACTAAAACACACCATTCCAAATTTTAAATTATATACCGGATGGGTTTTATAATGCACAATTACATTTCTTATTTGGCCCATTTTAATTTTAAATATCTTTGTCTTTCATTATGGACACAAAGAAATAACAAGCTCGTTAAACTGAAAAGGACATTTGTCCGATGTGATAAAAATGATACGAAAAAACGCCGATTTACTTCAGTACATAACAAAAGTGCTTATCCACAAAACCGATAATAAATTGCTTGAGGTACTTTATAGCCCCACTGAAATAATACTGGATCAACGCAAAAAAGTTTTTTATGTGCACATTATAAAATCTGGAATGGCCAAATGCTACCTCACCGAAGACAATGGAAACGATTTTATACAGGAATTTTTTAGCGAAGGCGAAATATTTGGAGAACTTGAAGCCATTAACGGCGATTTAAGCTTTTGTTGCATCGAAGCCATAACTCCAGTACAGGCCTATAAAATAGAAGCGCAGTATTTTAACACGCTTTTGGAAAAAGATCCAACTTTTAACAAGCTAATTTTAAAAGCGCTGGCAAAAAAGCTAAATTATACTGCTATCCGCCATGCTTACAATCAATCGCATACCCTTGAAGACAACTTGTTAAGGCTACAAAAACAATATCCGGCTCTTATAGAACAGATATCCAAGCAAGATATTGCCAATTATTTGGGCATAACGGTACGAAGCTTAAACCGTTCGTTAGCGAAACTAGGCATTTAGTATAATAAAATGGAGTATATGGTGCTTGAAAATATTCAATACCGCACTATTGCTCGATCCAATCTATGATACTTTCGTCTGTTGGTAAAGTTTTCGGCGAAATTACCTTGGCCACGTGGCCGTTTTGGTCAATGAGGTATTTTTGAAAATTCCAAGCTACTTCAGAATCTTCGACCCCGTTTTTACTTTTTTCAGTTAAAAAATGATACACGGGGTGCATATCTTCCCCTTTTACCGATATTTTGCCCATCATAGGAAAAGTAACCCCGTAATTGGCTTGGCAAAATTTAGCGATCTGCTCGTTATTTCCCGGTTCTTGGCCCGCAAAATTATTGGCCGGAAAACCTACAATAACAAAGTTGCTATTTTTATATGCATCATAAAGTTCTTGCAATTGTTCATATTGAGGTGTTAATCCGCATTCGCTTGCCGTGTTGACAATCATTATTTTCTTCCCTTTTAAATCTTCAAAAGAAAAAGTCCCGCCATTGATATCTTCAACCGTAAACTTATATATTGTTTTATTTTCCATGTTGTCTGTGCTTTGTGCCTTTAGCATCATGCTACATAGCACTAAACCGTATAAAAGTATCTTTTTCAATGGTTTTAAATTTAAATTGAAGGTACAAAAATTATGCATTAAAAAACAATTAACTTATAATTTACAGCCTCTCTGAAGCCTCCTTTATAATTTCCTTCAACCGGGTTTTTAAACTTTCGGGTTGCAATATGGTGGCATAATCGGCAAACATTAAGTACCAACGGGCAAAACCGTTCATGACATCGGTCGTCATAAAAGTCATTTCTACTTCGTTCCCCTCTATTTTTTCCTCTACAAAACCATAATACTTGCAATTGTATTTTATGTATTTGGCTATTTGCTTTTCTATGCGTATTACCACCTTGGTTTTGGCTGTTTCTGTTTCTTTTTTGCGGTGGTCTTCCAAAGCACCATGCTCCAACACAAAGGGGGTTTGTGTGCGTTTAATCTGTACCATCCGGTCTGTTCGAAATTGCCTGTAATCTTTACGGAGGTGGCAATAGGCCATAATGTACCAAAAATTATTTTCATGAAAAAGGCCCACGGGTTCTATCAATCTATCGGTATGTGCATCGGCATGAAGGGCTTCGTATTTTAAAAATATCTGCTTCTTTTCGGCAATACTTTCAAATATAATTTCCAGTGCATTGGGAATGTTTTTATTAAACAAATCTTGTGCCGGCCGTATGGCAATTTGCGATTCTATGGCACTTATCCAATCTTTTTCATGTCCTCGTAAAACCGACCTTATTTTATACATGGCCGCTTCAAAATATGCGCCCAGGGATTCATCGGTGTAGTGCTGCATCAACTTTTCGGCCGCAATAAAACTGCCTGCCTCTTCTTTGGTGAACATTACCGGAGGAAGCCGATAACCTTCCATTATACTATACCCTACCCCTGCTTCGCTTACAATGGGCACCCCCGATGCTTCGAGCGTTCTTATATCCCTATAAATGGTCCTTAAACTTACTTGAAAACGATCGGCCAGATCCTGTGCCTTTACTATTTTTTTGGACTGAAGCTGTATAAGAATAGTAACGATCCGGTCGAAACGTTTTATGGTATCATCACTCATAATGGTTTGACATATATCCCAAAGATAAGACTTCCAGAAAAAGTATGTTTGCTGAAAAGACATTACTTTTTTAATAATAAAATTTTTAGCACCCCTATTTTCATCGGTTCAATTTTTTTGTGTTCTACAAAGTAAAGGCAGGTTCATGACAACCTTATGTCAACAGGGTTTATGTTTAATGAATTTATTTTGAATGATTTACATATAAAAAAATAGAAGTATGTTATTATTTTAATCTTTTTTAAAAAACTTTTTTTTCTACTGACATAGGGCTGTCATACACCGCTTTTAATTTTGGTATCAAGAAATAATAATCAGTAAAAAATTTAAATCATGGAAAATTCAAACACATCAACCGTAAAAAGCGCAACAGTTATTACCCCTGAAGAATTATTTGCTCATTGGCAAGGGCACAGAGACCTTACCAGACGTACCATTGAAGCGTTTCCCGAAAAGGAATTCTTTACCTACAGTATTGGTGGAATGCGCACCTTTGCCGAAATGGTCATGGAACTTCTGGCCATAGCCTCGCCCGGGATTAAAGAAATAGTAACTGGGAAAACAGAAGAATTTAAAGAGCATGTTGACCATAAAAACAGTAAAAAGGTAATTTTAGAACTGTGGGATAAAACCACCGGAGAACTCAACGAATACTTTCCTAAAATTAAAGAAGAAGATTTCCATAAAGCCATTAAATCCTTTGGACAATACGAAGGAACGGTACAATCTTCTATCTTCTATTTTATTGATAATGAAATTCATCACCGGGGTCAAGGGTTTGTATATTTAAGAAGTTTAAACATTGAGCCTCCTTTTTTCTGGGAGCGCGATAAATAAAAAAGCTAAAAATGAATGTATTCGTTTTTAAAACCAGTGTAAACAATCAAAAAGACATCAAAAGGTTGCAAAATCCATTAAACCAATTGATGCATCAAAACGAACAGTGGAGTTTCGACCTAGAGGACTGCGATAACATCCTCCGGGTCGAGTCTCTTCAAGTAAAAGCCTATAATATAGCCAATACACTTAACATATTGGGTTTTTCTTGTGAAGAGATTTAAAATCTTATGAATCTTTTAAAAAAAAACTTATGATTTCAGTAATCGTTACTTACAAAGTAAAAAAGGATTTTGTAGGTCGGAATAAAACCAACATACAAAAGTTTATAACCGATTTTGAGCAGTTAAACACTTCCTTGTTTCAATACAATGTATTTACCAAACAAGATGGAATTACCTTTGTGCACCATTCTCTGTATAAAAATGAAGATATACAAAAAGATGTTTTAAATACCGCTTCTTTTGTACGGTTTCAAAAAGAAAGGGACACCCTTGGTCTTGACGAAAAACCCGAAATTGAATTTATCAATTTAGTGGCGGCCACCAAGCATCAATAGAAAAGGTGTAAATGCTTATTTACTTATAACTATGGAATCAAGGAGCAGGAAAAACCTTGAGTTCTTTAGCTCTTTGATTCCATATTTCTTCCATTTCCTTCACTATACCGGGAAACTGTTGGGCAATATTGGTGGTTTCTGTCCTGTCTTTGGTAAGGTTATACAACTCCCAAGGGGTATCGTTGTGGTGCCTTACCAGTTTATAGCTCCCTTTTCTTAAGGCAGCACCACCAAAATGCTCCCAAAAATAAACTTTTGTGCTATCTACCGCAGTATTTTCTGTAATAATGGGGAGAATGGAATTTCCTTCGGTTGGGGTTATTTCGTGCTCCTTAAAACTTTTTGGGTATGTGGCACCTGCCAAATCAATACATGTGGCCATTAAATCTACCACATGGGCCGATTGCTCCCTTACTGCGCCTTTTTCCTTGATCCCTTTGGGCCAATGCACGATAAAAGGAGTTGTAATTCCACCTTCGTATTCTTGGGCTTTCCAATAACGAAAAGGCGTATTGGCCACATTTGCCCATACTGGGCCTATGCCTGCAAGCACGGTTTGCGAACCGGGCAACGAATCTTTTTCTACGGGAAAAATAACTGTTCTTCCGTCTCGTGTACTTCCAGCTCGGTCGAATCCCGGACCGTATTTTGATGGCCTTTCTGAACTTGCTCCATTATCTGACAGAAAAAATATAACTGTATTGTCCAACTCTCCTTCAGCTTCCAATTGGTCTACCAATTTCCCTATGTTTTTATCGAGTATGTCTACCATGGCTGCATGCACTGCCATGGCTTTGGCATCCCAAACTTTGTCTTGGTTTTCGTTCCATTTTTTCTCGGGAAACATAAAATTGGACAATGCCACATTGCTTTTAAGCACGCCTTTTTCTATTAACCGCTTGTAACGGGCTTGCCTAATGGCCCTCCAGCCTTTGGTATATATACTGTCGTATTTGGCAATAACATCTTCTGGTGCTTGTATGGGCCAATGCGGCGCACAATGTGCCACATACAAAAAGAATGGTTCTTTTTGCTTGGAAAATTGCTTTACATAGGCTACCGAGGAATCCCCGATGGCATTGGTATGGTAATAATCTTTTGGGACATCCATAACCTGTTTGTCCCCGTTTACCAAGCTAAACGGATCGAAATAATCTACCACGCCCCATATATTCCCATAATATTTATCAAACCCCCTATGCGTTGGGTAGGTTGCCGTATCAGAAAAGGCACCGTAATTTTCTTGGTGCGCCAGCCATTTTAACTGCTTTTCGCTTTCAAGTTCGTTTGTTTGAGACACATGCCACTTCCCTACCATTCCCGTTTGGTAGCCAACTTTTTTTAATACCTCGGCAATTGTTACGGTATTGTCGCCCAGATAACCTTTGTAACCCGGCTGGCCCTGATCCATCGTCATGCGCCCTATTCCAGCTTGGTGCGAATACAAACCTGTAAGCAAGGATGCCCTTGAAGGGCAACAGCGCGACGTATTGTAAAAAGCGTTAAACCTAAGTCCGTTTTCGGCAAGTTTATCCAAATTTGGAGTATGTATCTCCCCGCCATAGCAACCTGCATCAGAAAAACCCATATCGTCTGCCATGACAATTACGATATTTGGCCGTTTATCTTCTGAAGCCTTTTTTTCTGAACTTTTTTTACATCCGGAAAGTAAAAGAATTCCTGTTATTAATAGAAAGCCGGTATATCTTGGGCATATGTACTTCAACATCTTGTCTTGCGGTTAATGATTAATAAGAGTTAAAAGTACTTTTTTTATTTAATTTTTAAAAGAAATAATACTAAAACGTTTTATGATGCCAATGAAAATTTAGATAAAATGCCTGTTGCAACTAAAAAATCATGGGAAATTAATGCTGCACGGCTTCTAATAATTTTTGAAAAGAAACAGTGTCCTGAGTTCCAGAGTTCATGTTTTTTAAAGTAAATGTAGCCTCGTCTATTTCTTTTGAGCCTGCCAAAACCACATATGGGACATTGCGTTTATTGGCATAGGTCATTTGTTTTTTCATTTTGGCATTGTCTGGATACAGTTCGGCCTTAATTCCTGCTTCGCGAAGTTTTGTAATGGCTTTTAGGCAATAAAGAGCTTCCTTATCACCAAAATTTAAAAAGAGGACTTTTGTATTTTCGCTTACCGAACTGGGAAACAGCCCGAGTTCTTCCAATACAAGGTATATTCTGTCCAGCCCGAAAGAAATGCCGACACCACTTACATCTTTGAGTCCGAAAATTCCCGTAAGGTCGTCGTAACGGCCACCACCGCCAATGGAGCCCATTTTTACCTCGGCTGGTGCAGCAACCTCAAAAATAGCACCGGTGTAATAGTTAAGTCCGCGTGCCAAAGTAACGTCGAGTTCCAAAGCAGCCCCTTTCAAGCCAATTGCATCAATGGCATGGAGAATAAACTCCAATTCTTCAACCCCTTTCGTGCCTTCATCAGATGTTGATAAAAGTGATTTTAGGCTTTTTAACTTTTCAGCATTAGCACCATCAAAAGCAAATAAAGGCTGTACTTTTTCAATAGCTTCTTTGCTTATGCCCTTTTCCAGCATTTCTTTTTTAACACCATCTTCACCAATTTTATCCAGTTTGTCCAAGGCAACGGTAAAATCTATCAGTTTGTCTTTGGCACCAATAACCTCTGCAATCCCGGAAAGGATTTTTCGGTTGTTTATCTTAATGGTTACATTTTTCAGACCAAGTGAATTGAAGACGGCATCATACAATTGCACAAACTCCACTTCCTGCCAAAGCGATGTGGAACCAACCACATCGGCATCGCATTGATAAAATTCCCTAAAACGTCCCTTTTGGGGGCGGTCTGCGCGCCAAACCGGTTGTATTTGATAACGCTTAAACGGCAAATCTATTTCGTTTTGGTGCATTACCACATAGCGGGCAAAGGGAACGGTAAGATCGTAGCGCAAGGCTTTTTCGGAGATTTTAGGGGTCAAGGCATTGGCATCTTTTTTTGCAAAAAGTTCATCGTTCACTTTAGAAAGGAAGTCACCCGAATTCAAAATTTTAAAAATCAAGCGGTCGCCTTCATCGCCATATTTCCCCATCAACGTCTCAGAGTTTTCAAAACTCGGCGTTTCAATAGGAAGGAAGCCAAATACCTCGAAATGTTTCTTAATGGTATTTATAATATAGTTACGCTTGGTAACTTCCTCAGGGGTAAAATCCCTTGTTCCTTTAGCTATGCTTGGTTTTTGTGCCATTATTTTTTGTTGGATGTTATGTTGCTATGGTGTTATGGTGTTATCTTGTTATGCTGTTATGGTGTTGTGTGCAATTTTATTATCAACGCTGAACTCTCAACTCTCAACTCTCAATTATCAATTCTCAATTCTAAAAGCTATTCATCAATAATATCATCAAAATATCTGTAAAGCTCGCCTTTGGTAATTACCCCGCCTTTTTCAATGAGCTCGAACTTATCTTTATTTACATCTTCAGAATACGCTTTGTTTGCGGTCATTATTTCTACTCCATCTTTTAAAAAGTTACTTTTAAACCACGCAAAGCCCTGATTTGTTGTTAGGTCCACGCCTGGCTGGTGTATTCTAATGGCGATAAGCTTCATTTCTTTATTTCCCAGGTAAAAAAGGTGCATTTCGGTAGCAGAGATATTTTCAATATAATGTACTTTCCCTAAAACTCCTTCCCAAATTAAATCGCTAAACACATCTATTTCTTCTTCGGCTACTTGGGGTTTGTTCTTTTTTATATCATCCCACTCATTGGCGGTAATAGATTGTGTAGCCAAAAAATTAATAAATTCCGGATGCATTTCTTCCAACTGCTCTTTTGTAAGTCTTCTATACTTCACCTATCTGCTGTTTAAGGTTTTGTGTTTGCAAAAATAAAAAAGAGGCTGATAAAATTAAATTTTTACCAACCTCTTTTATGTTATGCTGAATTGTTAATTACTTAGCTTCTGCAATTACTTCAAAAGGGAAATTAACTATTACTTCCCTGTGAAGCCTTATAGTTGCTTCATAAGGGCCAGCAACTTTTACATTACCACCTAAAATACTGATGTATTTCTTTTCTATGGCTATGTTTCCTTCTTTTTGAATGGTTTCAGAAAGGTCTGCATTGGTTACAGAACCAAATAATTTGTTTCCGGTACCGGCCTTAGCAGTAATTTTTAATTCCAATCCTTTTAATTGGTCTGCTATTTTTTGAGCATCGTCAACAATCTTTTTCTCTTTAAAAGCTCTTTGCTTTAAATTCTCAGCCAATACTTTTTTAGCAGAAGCGGTAGCCAGAATTGCTTGACCTTGCGGTATTAAAAAGTTACGTCCGTAACCGTTTTTTACAGTTACCACATCGTCCTTAAAACCTAAATTTTCTACGTCTTTCTTTAATATTAATTCCATGGTTACCTTGCTTTTATTTTAATAAATCTGCTACATAAGGCATTAAAGCTAAGTGACGAGCCCTTTTAATGGCTACAGAAACTTTTCTTTGGTACTTTAATGAAGTCCCGGTTAACCTTCTTGGTAAAATTTTACCTTGTTCATTAACCAATTTCAATAAAAAGTCTGGATCTTTATAATCAATATATTTGATGCCCGACTTTTTGAAACGACAATATTTTTTTGTCTTATTGGTCTCTATGTTCAATGGGGTAAGATATCTAATCTCCCCGTCTTTCTTTCCTTTTGCTTGTTGCTCTATAGATGACATAATGATTAAGCTTTTTCGTTAAGTTTTTTTCTTCTTTTCTCTGCCCAAGCGATTGCGTGCTTATCCAACTTAACAGTTAGGTAACGCATAATGCGCTCGTCGCGTCTAAATTCTAATTCGAATGGCTCAATTGCTTCTCCGGCAACTTTAAATTCAAAAAGATGGTAAAAACCACTTTTTTTGTTCTGGATCGCGTAGGCTAACTTTTTAAGCCCCCAATCTTCTTTCGATACAAATTCTGCCCCTTTTGAGGTTAAGAAATCTTCAAACTTCTTAACTGTTTCCTTTATCTGGGTCTCAGATAAAACGGGATTAAGAATGAAAACAGTTTCGTAATGATTCATAATCTGAATAAATATTATTAAATTTAAGGGTGCAAAAGTAAAATTAATTATTATAATAACAAAGTGCGACATGAATATTTCGATGAAACAAGGAGAAAATTCCCCTCTTACCCACATATTTTCCCTATTTCACAACATTTTCTTTGTTTCACCTTTGTTTTTTCACTAAAATTGTTGTGTTCAAACATCCAACCACTTAGCTGATAGAAATATGAGAATGAATTGTATTATCGTAGACGACTCGAGCATTCAGCGTATGTCTGTTGCCAGATTAATCAAGAACCACCCCATGCTCAACCTTGTGGCAGAGTACAGCAATGCCATTGAAGCAAGAAATGGCCTGAAGAAACAAAAGATCGACCTCATCTTTTTAGACATCGAAATGCCTGTAGTCAATGGCTTTGACCTCTTGGAAGCCCTTAACGAGCCTCCTCAAGTAATCTTAATCACCGGAAGTGCGCAATATGCACTAAAGGCATTTGATTATGATGTTACCGATTACCTTCATAAACCAATAACCCAGGAACGCTTTGAGGCTTCTGTTAAAAGGGCTCAGGAAAACTTTAAACTAAAAGTTGCCTCCAAAGAAGACGACGATCATATTTTTGTAAAAAGCAATCTTAAGAAAAGAAAGGTTTTTTTAAATGAAATCAATTGGGTGGAAGCCCTTGGCGATTATATTAAACTGGTTACAGATGAAGCAAACATTGTTATTCTTTCTACCATGAAGGCCTTTGAAAACGAACTGCCGGACGACCGCTTTTTAAGGATCCACAAATCGTACATTGTAAACCTGGACAAGGTAGAAAAATTTAACAGCAAAAACGTAGAGGTAAACGGAAAACAAATTCCGCTCAGCCGAAACAAAAAACAAGAACTATCTGAAGCATTAAACAATTCATAGTTCAAGACGTTAATAGGCGTCTACATTATAAATTACCCTAACACTCCTGTAGGCTGCAATGGCCTGAAAGCTTTTATCTATTTTTTTGATGGCCGCTTTTGTCTGTACAACAGATTGATGGTACGGTACCTTTACTACTATATTTTTTAAATATTCATTTCTTATTCTTGAAACCGGGGGAAACTCGGGCCCCAGAATGTCTGTTTGTGTATGGGCATCAAAAACGGTGTGCAGGGCTTTTGCAAACCATGTGCTTGCCTCGTTTACCTTATTGTAGTCTTTGTGCTTAAACACCATTTTTATAATTCTTGTAAACGGCGGATATTTAAATTGTTTCCGTTCGTTGAGCTGGTCCGAAAACATATCGGCATACCTATTTAACGACGCCTGCTGTAATATTTGATGAAACGGATTATAGGTCTGTATAATAACCTTCCCTCTTTTTTGGGTACGCCCGGCACGTCCGGCAACTTGTTGTATTAATTGGAAACTGCGCTCATGAGCCCTAAAATCGGGGAAATTCAACAAGGTATCGGCATTCATGATGCCCACTAAGGACACATTTCTAAAATCGAGGCCTTTGGTAAGCATTTGCGTGCCCACCAAAATATCTATTTCCTGTTGCTCGAAAGCGTTTATTATTTTTTCGTAACCGTATTTGCCTTTGGTGGTATCTGAGTCCATCCTGCCCAATTTGGCCTTTGGAAAAATCTCCTTCAGCTCTGCTTCTACTTGTTCCGTACCAAAGCCTTTTGTATCAAGCTCGCTACTACCGCAAGCCTGGCAGGCCTGTTGCATCGCCATGGCGTAACCGCAGTAATGGCAACGGAGCTGGTTTCGGTATTGGTGATAGGTTAAACTTACATCGCAATTTGGACATTGTGGCGAGTGGCCACAGGTTTTACATTCCAAAATGGGTGCAAATCCTCTTCTATTTTGAAAGAGTATTACTTGTTCGCCATTTCCCAAGGCTTCGTGGATTTCGTCCATAAGCCTGTCGGAAAAATGACCGTTCATTCGTTTTTTCTTGAGTTTATCCTTTATATCGGTCAGCTCGATATCGGGCAACAATACATCTCCAAAACGCCTGTTAATTTCAACAAAGCCATACTTTTCCCGCTTGGCATTGTAATAACTCTCTATACTTGGTGTGGCGGTCCCCAACAATGTTTTTCCTTTGTGCATGCCCGCCAAAACAATGGCCGAATCCCTAGCGTGGTAGCGCGGTGCAGGGTCGAACTGCTTAAAGGAAATCTCGTGTTCTTCATCAACAATAATCAACCCCAAATTGGAAAACGGCAACAAAACAGCCGACCGGGCGCCCAATACAATTTGTGCTTTGGGTTTATTGTGCAAAATATTGTTCCATGCCTCTACTCTTTCGTTTACAGAGTATTTTGAGTGGTATACGCTTACCTTTTCGCCAAAATAATCTTGCAGGCGTTTTATCAACTGGGTTGTTAGTGCAATTTCGGGCAATAAATAAAGTACCTGTTTTCCACTGGCTATAACCTGTTCTATCAATTTTACGTAGACCTCTGTTTTTCCGGAGGAAGTAACGCCGTGCAAAAGCACGACATCATTGGTTTTAAAATGTGCTTTTATCTCGCCTAATGCTGCGGCTTGATATTGGTTAAGTTCTTTTAATTGCGTGGTTTCCATCTCTCCAAAATCCACCCTGTCCTGCTGGAGATGGTATTCAACCAACACCTCTTTATCGATAAGGGTTTTTATAATGGATGCCGAAGCCCCGCTTTTTTCTTCCAGCTCTTTTATCTTGATGGGCTTTTTGGTGGAAGCTTCCAACGAGAAAAGCGTCATGATAACGTCTTTTTGTTTGTGGGCCCTTTTGTTTAATGTATCGAGCAATTGGTTTAGGTTTTCATCAGAAGCATGTTGTTCGGCCAGCTTTACATACCGTACCATTTTAGGCTTGTACTGCTCGTATATTTCTTCTTTCAGCTTGATAACATTTTTATCCAGGAGCCTTTTTAAAACCGGTAGAATATTCTTTCTGTCTACAATACCGCTTACTTCGTGCACCTTTAGCATAGACTGATGTTGGAGTGCCTCGTAAACCAGCCATTCGTCATCCTTTAAATTATCTTCAAGGACCTCATCAAAATTATCGTTCTTTAAAATAAGGGTTTCGCTTTCCAACAAAAACGCAGACGGAACGGCCGCCTTAAAGACTTCTCCCAGCGTACACATATAGTACGAAGCAATCCATTCCCAATGTTTTAATTGTTTTTCGGTAACAATTGGAGCTTCGTCTAGTATTTGGTCTATCTCTTTAGGCTTGTATGCTTCGGGCGGGTTATTGTGAACGGCATATACAAGTCCCGTATATATCTTGGATTTGCCAAAGGGAACGGCAACCCTCATTCCCGCACGGATAAACGAAGCTTCCCTTTTGGATATCGCGTAGGTAAAAGCTTTTTCTATAGGAATAGGTAGAACTACATCTATAAAATGCATTTTTTGGGTTTCAGATTGTTCGTTGTTCGTTGCTTGTTTGGTTTTGGATTTCTTTTATGTAGTTATTAGTTAACCCTGTGCCATTCTTGGGTCCTAAATAAAAAAGCAATATAGCCTCTTACGTTTAAAATATCGCTATTGTCTTCGTCTACCCATATTTTACATTTGTATTCTTTCCCCTTTTCCGGATCGAGTATGGTTCCGCCTTCGTACTCATCGCCATCTTGATGAAGCCCTTCAATAATAACCATCCCCAAAACCGGTTTGTCCTTTTTGGCACCTTCACATTTATCGCAAACAACATCTTGACGGTCTTTATTGAGTATTTCTACTACTTTGCCATATACCTTTCCATCTTCTTCATAAATATCTACAATGGATTTTTCTTTTCCGGTACTATCGTCTATGGTTTTCCATTTTCCAAATATGGATTGTGCATGTGAAGCAAATCCTATACATAAAAACAACCCCGTAAATAGTATTATCTTTTTCATCTTCTTATAAATATTTATTTGTTAGAAATTTCGCCTTAAACTCCTTAATGAGGCATTCAACTCGAAGCCCAAAAGAAGAATATTCGAATTAATCCAAATATAAAGCATTAATATGAGTAACGCTCCAATGGACCCGTAAATTTCATTGTACTGAGAAAAATTTTCAATGTAAATACCAAAAAAATAAGTAGTTACAATAATTAAAAAGGTGGTAAGCATGGCTCCTGGCGAAAAGAATCTTGTTTGCCGTCCTTCCGAAGTACCAAAATAATACAATAGTGCCGTTGTTAAAAAAGTAATAATGATAAAAAATAAAAATCGGCCTATCTGCACCCCTATGGTGTCTCCGGTTTCTATATCGATTCCATTTGTTTTTGCAGCCAGATCGCTTAAGTACTGAACTATATATATTTCATAAAAAATAAATCCGATAACGCTTGCCAAGAAAATAAAGGCCATTAGCAAAGCCACGCCAACCGCAACAAAATATTGCTTGACTATATTTCTGGTTATAACAACATGATATGAGGTTTCGAACCCGCCAAATATGGCATTGATTCCATTGGCCATTAAGAAAATGGACAGGAAAAACACAGACGACAACAGGCCGCCCCTTTGTTTCCCTACGATATCCTCGATAATGGAGTCGAAAAAATTGGCGGTTTGCGGAGGCAGCATACTTTCTATAAAATGTATAAAATCTCTTTGAAAGCCTTCTATGGGCACATATGGGATAAGGTTAAGTATAAAAAGCAAAAAGGGAAAAAGTGCCATAAAAAAACTAAACGAAATAGCACTTGCCCTATAAGTTAATGCCCCCTTGATGATGCCTACAAAGTACATTTCCAGCAAATCGTAAATAGAAAGGCCTTCAAAGCCGGGCAACCTGATTTTTTTTAACAGCTTTACAAAGTAATTTACAATCGGTATTTTATTTAATTTATCTTCAATTTCTACCGACATGCTACACTGCTTTTAAACTTAGGTCCATGTTGTAAACAGAATGCGTTAATGCCCCAGATGAAATGTAGTCTACACCACATTCGGCATACAACCTGATTGTTTTTTCGTTGATGCCGCCGGAAGATTCGGTTAAACATTGCTTGTTTATCAAAGCTACGGCCTTTTTGGTGTCTTCGTAGTTAAAATTGTCCAGCAATATCCTATAAACACCGCCAGCGTTTAAAATGGTTTTTACTTCTTCCAGGTTTCTGGCCTCTACAATAATTTTTAGGCCTTTGCCCGTATTTTTTAAATATTGTTTTGTTTTGGAAATAGCTTCGGGGATACCTCCGGCAAAATCAATATGGTTGTCTTTCAACATAATCATATCGTACAGCGCAAACCTGTGGTTCTCGCCGCCGCCTATTTTAACGGCCCACTTTTCCAGTGCCCGTATACCGGGGGTGGTTTTTCGTGTGTCCAGTATCTTTGTCGATGTTCCTTCAAGCAGCTTTACATAACTTTGGGTCTTGGTGGCTATGGCACTCATTCGCTGCATGGCATTGAGCACCAAACGTTCTGCCTTTAAAATAGACTGCGAGCTTCCTTCAACATAAAAAGCAATATCACCGGGTTTTACATAGGCTCCGTCTTCTATCAATACTTCTACTTTTATTTGGGCATCTATATATGCAAAAACCATTTTTGCAAACGCCACTCCCGCTATGACTCCCTTGTCTTTTACCAATAATTTTGCCTTTCCCTTTGCTTCTACCGGTATGCATGCCAGTGAGCTGTGGTCTCCATCGCCTACGTCTTCACGGATGGCATTTTTTATAATGAGTTCAAGCTCATGCTGAAACTGCTCTTTCGATATCATATCGCATTGTTTTGCGCTAATTTATAAAATTAGTTTCTAGATACGAATTTGTATGATTTTATTTTGCTTTTATATTTATGTGAAGCTAAATAAAGCACGCAAATGCGAAAGTTTTATTAGGATGCATGTTATGACCTATGTGTTTTTATTGTTTATTTTTGTTTTTATGAACATCAAACTTATTGCTGTTGGAAAAACAGACGATCGAAACCTTATTTACCTAACAGACACATACATACAGCGTCTTGGATTTTATGTGAACTTTAATTTTGAGATTATTCCAGATATAAAAAATGTAAAAAACCTATCGGAAACACAACAAAAAGAAAAAGAGGGCGAACTTATATTGAATAAAATAGCGCCTACCGATGTTTTAATTCTCCTGGATGAAAACGGCAAGCAATTCTCTTCTGAAGGTTTTGCCGATGAATTACAAAAGCACATGAACAGCGGGGTTAAACAGTTGGTTTTTGTTATTGGCGGACCTTATGGTTTTTCAGGTGCTGTTTACAATAAATCGCGAGGTAAATTATCCCTTTCAAAAATGACATTTTCGCATCAAATGATACGTCTTTTTTTTGTAGAGCAACTTTATCGCGGGTTTACTATTTTGAGAAACGAACCTTATCATCATAGGTAATAACCTGAGTTCGATTATTCTGACTTTGTCAAAACGCTTCTCCTATTCTAAAATATATGCCCCAATCGTCTTTTCCAACTGCGGCATCTAAACCAATATTAAACTTTACTTTTTTAAATGCTTGGTAACGGTAGCCTACCCCAGCACCGGGGTATAAATCCCAATTGTATGCCTCGGTGTCCGAACCATAAATTGTGGCTACTCCCGCAAAACCTACCAAGCCCATCTTTTTGGCAAAATTATAGCGGTATTCTCCTTGTATGGCCATAAGTCCGTCGCCACGAAATTCCCCCTGAGAATACCCTCTGATGTCTTTTCCCCCAATGGTTTGTTGTTGTTGGAAGGCAATGTCGCCCAAGCCAAATTTACCGGAGAAACGTGCCGCAATAAGGTCTCTGCCATTTTTCATGGGGATGTATTTGTTGTATTCGGCCAGTATTTTTTCGGCAGCAACATCGTTTCCGAACCATTCGGGGAAAGAAATCCACCGCAATTGTACCTTTTCGCCAGACATGGGATAATATATGGCATCGCGGGTATCGTAAAGTGTATTTAGTTCTATTCCATTGGTTTCCACCACTGAAGGCGGTTGTACATCGTCTTCGTAAACCGTATTGTAATGGGCATATGTATAAGTAACGCCGCCATAAAGGTTCTGCACAATCCTTCGTTGAGCACCAATGCTTACTACGGTTGCTTTTGTACCATAATCGTAAAACCCGGGAACAACGTCTTGGTTTTCTAAATAAAACTGCGAATTATAATCGCCATTGAAAAAGAAAAATTTGGCCCTCCACTTGTCTTCATCAAAGAAAAACCTATTAAAAAAGGCAATAAAATAAGAGTTATTCGTGGAGTAAACGCCCGAAAGCCCTGACATGGATTTTGGAGAGACTTCATCGTTTTTGTTTAATTTGTACATCATCATGGGTATGGCCCCGAACATAAACTCCAAATTCCTATTAAAATTTAAAAAGGGCATTACCGTAATATCTATGTTTTTATCTTTTTTTTGAATGCTATCCGACTCTTGCTTTTGTGCAGAAACTATGGCGCAACTACATAAGAAAGAAATTATAAATATATATTTTTGCATGGTCCTGTTTTTGCTTAATAGGAATGGAATGTTTAATAAAGATACGACCAAAAAACAAGAAATTAACAAAAATTCTTACAAGCCGAGTAATGAAATTAGTATTTGCCACACACAACCTCAACAAGTTAGCAGAAGTCAAGAAAATAATACCAAACCATATTGAGCTTTTAAGCCTTGAAGATATTGGGTGCACCGAAGCTATTGAGGAATACGGAAAAACAATAGAAGAAAATGCCATAATCAAGGCTGCTTATGTATACAATACGTACCATGTAAATTGTTTTGCAGACGACACCGGCCTTGAAGTCAAGGCACTTGAAAATGCCCCAGGCGTATATTCGGCAAGGTATGCGGGGCCACAAAAAGATACCAACGCCAATATGGACAAAGTTTTAGAAGAGCTAAAACCACATGAGAACAGGTCTGCACGCTTTAAAACCATTATCGCTCTATATACCCATGAAGGAAAAAACTTGTTTGAAGGTATTGTTGATGGTGTTATAACCAATGACAAACGCGGGAACAAAGGCTTTGGTTATGATCCCATTTTTCAGCCGGATGGCTACTCTAAAACATTTGCCGAATTAACTTCAGAAGAAAAAAACAATATCAGCCACCGCGGAAAAGCTATGAAAAAACTTACAGATTATTTAAAATAAACCTATTAAAACAACACCAACCACATGCAAAAATATTTTAGCTTTTTATGTGCATTGCCTTTGCTGTTACTTTCCCTGCAAACGGTACATGCACAAGAAAAAATAACCCCTACAGACCATATAGAGATTGTGGGCCTAGTGGAAAACAATCTTGACATACAGATTGCCGACCTTGAAAAATATAATAGCCAAACGCTCCCAGACCTGGTTATTACCAGCCATAAGGGCGATTATAGAAAGGAACTAACACAATTAAAAGGGATCTTGTTAATTGATCTTTTAAAAGAGGTAGTTATTAAAGCAGATAGCCCAAAAATTTTAAGTGAATATTATTTGATTTTTGAAGCTTCAGATGGATATAAGGTAGTATATTCATGGAACGAACTGTTTAACTCGCCCACGGGGTCGCATGTTTTTTTGATTACCCATAAAAGCGGAACCGACATAACCAAAATGGAAGACCGTTTACTTGTAGTTAATACCAACGATATACAAACTGGACGGCGACATATAAAAAGCTTGAGCAAAATTACCGTAAAACGCGTAGATTGATTTTTATGAAACTCTATTATAAAAACATTGAAGAAAAAGACCTTGAACTGGTAAAGGAAATATACGATTGGTATATTACAAATTCTACCGCAACTTTCCATACTGATCCCATAACCATACAAGGACTTAAGGAACTTTTGTATTTTAATCATTCTTTGTATGATTCTTTTTTAATTTATGCTGATGATGAACTTGCCGGTTATTGCTTTACCACACATTTTAAAAAGCGACAGGCATACAACGGCACCGCAGAAGTTACCATATATTTAAAAGATGGTTTTGGCGGAAAGGGCATCGGGAAAAACACCTTGTCTTTCTTGGAAGAAAAAGCAAAAGGCAAAGGCATTAAAAATTTATTGGGCATAATTACCGGAGACAATACCGGAAGCATAGCCTTGTTTGAAAGGATGGGCTATTTTAAATGTGCCCATTTTAAAAATGTGGGCGTTAAGTTTGGCAAAGTGCTGGACGTTGTTGGTTATCAGAAAGAAATACAAGAATGACCAAAATTATAAAACGGACGCCTATAATCTAAATTTGAAGCATTTTAAAGAATTTATAAGAATGCTGTTGATTGAAATCTGATATTTATAGTTATCTATTAACAATTAACAGCCAATA
>NZ_JAZEUN010000019.1:0-94660 GCF_037029175.1 Galbibacter sp. PAP.153
ACTTTAACAGACCACTCGTTGATTAAGTACTCGAAAAGTTTGTCTAATTTCCTTTCAGCTGTTTTTGAAATGACAACTTTTCTGCTCAATTTATCTGTGTTTTTTCATAAAGGATTTGTAATCAGTAATTTCTCCGTTTTCTATTTCAAGAGAAGCTTTTTCAATTTCGTTACGTTGTTCAATAGATAAATCATCCCAAAAGTCAGCAGTTTTTGATTTTTTGAAGATTTTTTTAATTGATTCAATAATTTTCGGATTTTCGGTATCCAAAAGCATTTTTACCAATTCTATTTTTTCCGCTTGAATATCCATCACTATTTTATTTATTTTCAAAAATAACGATTTTAACCTAAAATTTTAATGATACACGATTTTTTTAAATGAAGCCCAACGGTCCGAGGCAAGAAGCCCCGGACCGATTCTGAGGAATGACCGCAAGGAATTCCACAGAATCACACATATATATCCAACTTTTCTTTATTTTTGAACAAAGAAATTCTATTTTCTATTATTTACAGTTATGAATACCAAGTATTTTAAGATTTTTGAGATTGCTTATCTTATCGTTGCCGTTATTTCTATTGTTGAAGTTGTCCAGGTTTGGGGAACAAACCGAAACAGGGCATACCTTTTTCTGTTTTTTGCAATAGTTTCCCTGGGGATGTTTTTCTTTAGAAGGTATTACCGCAAAAAATTCAGCGATAGGCAAAATAAAGAATAAATGGAAATGGCCATTTTAATCATAATCGTCTCGCTCTTACTCTCTGCTTTCTTTTCGGGGATGGAAATAGCCTATGTTTCATCCAATAAAATTCATATAGAAATAGAGAAAAAGCAAGATGGCCTCTTGGCAAAAGTCCTTGCAAAACTTACTAAAAAGCCTTCAAAATTTATTGCGACCATGTTGGTGGGCAATAATATCGCTTTAGTGGTTTACGGTATCTACATGGGGGACCTGTTGATTGATTATATTTACCCGTCGTATGTTGGCGCAGAAAGCCTCCCCTTCGATGTAATATTGGTCCAAACGGTTATTTCAACACTCATTATATTAATTACCGCCGAGTTTTTGCCAAAAGTTTTCTTTCAGATTTATGCAAACAGCCTGCTTAAATTCTTTGCGGTGCCGGCATACTTTTTTTACATAATTTTCTCATTTATATCGTCGTTTGTTATCTGGATTTCAGACATTGTCCTTAAAGTATTTTTTAAATCGAAAGGAGACGATGTGCAACTGGCTTTTAGCAAAGTAGAATTAGGCGATTATATTTCAGAACAAATGGAATCCGTAGACGAAGAAGACGATGTAGATTCCGAAATTCAGCTTTTTCAAAACGCTCTGGAGTTTTCAGAAGTAAAAGCAAGGGAAGTAATGGTCCCCCGAACAGAAATAACAGCAGTAGAACTGCACGAATCGCCCAAAGGGCTCGGCAAACTTTTTACCGAAACCGGCTATTCAAAAATATTGGTGTATAAAGATACCGTAGACGATATTATAGGGTATGTGCATTCCTTCGATTTGTTTAAAAAACCACAGGGGATCAAAAACGTAATGATGCCTGTTGAATATGTGCCCGAAACAATGCTGATAAGTGATGTGCTCGAAGTGCTAACAAAAAAACGAAAAAGCATAGCGGTAGTTTTAGACGAATATGGTGGAACATCCGGGATTATGACGGTCGAGGATATTGTGGAAGAGCTTTTTGGTGAAATTGAAGACGAACACGATAGCATTGTCTTGCAGGAAGAACAAATAAGCGAAACCGAATTTAAGTTTTCGGCAAGGCTGGAAGTAGATTATTTAAACGAAGAATACAAACTTGACCTTCCCGAAGAAGAAAATTACGAAACACTGGGCGGACTTATCGTTAACAGGATCGGGGAAATCCCGGCAAAAGGAGAAGTGGTAACGATTGATAATTACCAATTTACCGTGCTGGAAGTTGGCAGCACCAAAATAGATTTGTTGCACCTCAAAATGTTGGAAGAAGAATAAAAATCATCAGGGTGAATTAAAATGGGAAAAGCCAATCAAGGCATTTTGGATTATTGATGAAACATAATTTTCCGATATATCAAACAAAAAGCGCAATAATTGCACCTTCAGGTTTTTATTATTCCAAAAAAGTGGTATTTTCGCCCACATTAATTTTATAAAATAGTATTGATAAATGGCAATTCTAGAAAAAATTAGAAGTCGGTCTTTATTTCTTATCCTTGTAATTGGATTGGCTTTATTTGCATTTGTTATTTCCGGTGTTTTTAGTAAAAATTCCGGTACCGGAAAATCAACTGTTGGAGAGGTAAATGGAGAACCTATTTTACGCCAGGATTTTGCGTACAAGGTGGAGAACATGTCGAGAAGATATGGCGCAAATGCTACTACGGTTCAAGTGGTAAATCAGGTTTGGAACCAGGAAGTGAGAGGAATTGTGCTTGGGCAACAATACGAAGATCTTGGGATAAATATTGAAAAAGACCAAATATTGGAAGTAGTAAAAGCAAATCCAGCTTTTGCTTCAGACCCAACGTTTCAAAACGAAGCCGGGGTTTTCGACGAAGGTAAATTCATAGAGTTTATAGCCAACCTAAAGGCAAACAATCCAGCAGGGTATCAACAATGGAAAATGCAGGAAGACGCCCTTATCAATGCATCAAAAGAACAATCTTACTTTAACCTTATCAAAGCGGGAGTAGGTTCTACTTTAAAAGAAGGAGAACTTGCCTATCACCTGGAAACCGATAAGGTAGATGTAAAATATGTAAAAATACCTTACACGTCCATTCCGGACAGTACCGTAAATGTTTCTGACAGTGAAATAGAATCGTATGTCAAAAAACATGAAAATGAGTTCAAGCAGGAATCTTCAAGAGACGTTCGTTATGTGTATTTTGAAGAAAAAGCATCTGATGATGACGTTAAGGAAATAGAAAACGACCTTTCCAAGCTTTTAAAGAATTCTATTGTTTATAATGAAGCAACAAAGGCAGACGATACAGTAGCCGGGTTTAAAACAACAACAGATTTAAGGGATTTTGTAAATAGAAATTCCGACATTAAATTCGACACTACATATGTTACCAAAGCACAGCTTCCGGCAGCATTTGCAGATACCCTTTATAACCTTCCGGTAGGTGGGGTTTTTGGCCCGTATAAAGATGGCAATTTCTATAAACTTAGCAGAATGGTCCATAAAAAAGAAGGTGGGTCCGTAAAAGCCAGTCATATTTTAATTTCATACGATGGGGCAGGTGCCCAGCCAAAAGAATCTAGAACAAAAGAAGAGGCAAAAGCAAAAGCCGATGAGATTTTGGCTAAAGTAAAGGCCAACCCAGATGATTTTGCCGCACTGGCCAGGGATAATTCTGAAGATCCAGGCTCAGCTTCCAAAGGTGGAACATACGATAATATTCCAGCAGGGCAAATGGTTCCGGCTTTCAACGATTATATTTTTGATAATCCTATAGGCTCTATTGGTGTAGTTGAAACCCAATTTGGATACCACGTTATTAAAATAGACGACAAATACGATGTAGTTCAAATAGCTACCATAGCTAGGGAAATTGAACCTTCAGAGAATACAATAAACGATTTGTTTACCGCAACCACCAAGTTTCAAATGGCGGCTGTTTCCGGAGATTTTCAAGAAGAGGCAAAATCTTCAAATTATACGGTTCGTCCGGTAAACCAAGTAAAGGCGCTCGATGAGAATATTCCTGGAATTGGTAACCAACGAGGCATTGTGCAATGGGCTTTCAATGCCGACACCGAAGTAGGCGATGTTAAACGCTTTAACACACCAAACGGGTACGCTGTAATACAACTTACCGGAAAAAGAAAAGAAGGCTTGGCCACAGCAAAAGATGCTTCGGCAAGGGTATTGCCAATATTAAGAAAGCAAAAGAAGGCGGCCATGATAATGGAACAAAATGCAGGTAAATCCATAGACGAACTTGCCAAAAGCAATAATGTTAATGTTTCTGGAGCCACGGGGCTTACCATGAAAACGCCAACCATTTCTGGAGCCGGAAGGGAGCCAAAGGTTGTTGGGGTAGCCATGGGATTGTCTGAAGGCGAAAACTCATCGCTTATCGAGGGAGAAAACGGAGTGTTTATGGTGTCGGTTACTAAAAAAGAAATTGCACCTTCTTTGGATAACTATGCAACGTATGCCAATTCCCAGAAAACATTAAATAGAAATAGGGCAAGTTTTGCAGCATACAATGCTTTAAAAGATGCCGCAGATATTGAAGACGAAAGAGCCGATATTTATTAATAATCGACTCAGGTTAATAGAACATACTTAAGCTAACTCAAATAAATTAAGTAGAGAGGGCTCCCTTATCGGGGAGCTTTTTTTTGCAAAAAAAAAGTAGATTGTAAGTTTAGGTTGCAAATTTAAGTTAACATGCGTTGCTGTATCGAAACGCACGTTAACTCAATATCATTTCCTGATAAGTAAATATGATATTATACCCTTTATCCTTAAAGTAAGGATGAACATTTTCTTTATTGCCGGTAACCAACATAAAATCCCCTCCCCAAGCGCCTAAACTTTTTATGGTGCCCTTATAATCTTTAAATAAACGTTGTTTTATGGGCGGTAAATTAATGAGGTCGCCAATTATATTTTCGTGTTCTTTAAGTAATTCTTCAAAAAGGGAAAGCGTTTGTGCTTGCTGTATTTTTTTGGTGAGCTCAGAAATAGCTTTTACCGAAGCACTTTTTTTGCCGGCTTTAGTGACCTTTTTATAGTGTTCAATTCCTTCCCGGCTGTTTTGCTTTTTGTTTAGATGAACAAAAAAAAGTTGCTCCTTAAAAAGGGGGGTAAATTCAACCGGGATTATTTGGGGGTGTTTGTTGGCAACTTTGTAATTAATGGCAGTGTTGTTTTGTGCGCATGCTATATCGTAACCACTGCCCGAAAAACTGTTCCACAACAATGCAAAGGCATCAACTTGTGCCCAAGATGCAATATTGTTGATCAATGTAGAAGAGGATCCCAAACCCCAATTTTGTGGAAATTCAAGTTTTGTAACGGCTTCGATCCCTTCGGCATTTTTTAAAAAGCCGGGGTTGAGCTTTATGGCTTCGGTAAGGATGGCAATCAGGGTTTTTGCTTTTTGGGGGTCGTTGGTTTCAACAATGCAGTTTACAGAGAACCCCTTCAACTTAAAAAAATCTATTTTAGCCGAAAACCAAACATTGTCTTTATGGTCAAGAGCTTTCCAGGACAGTAGGCCGTGGTTGGTTTCCACGACGGTTAATGTTTGCCCGGACCTGCACGGTAAAGCCAAGCTTAATGCCCCGTCCAGTACCACATATTCGCCTGTTATTAATAATTTCCCGTTACTTCGGTATTGATGAGTCATTCTTGCTTCTTAAAGAATTAAATTCATTAATCACATTGCTATGAGTAATGGTTTTGTCTTTGTAAAATTTAATGAAATATTTTTTTTCTTCTTCTGAAGCGCCTAATTGATTAAGAATGTTCAAAAGATGCATTTTCATGTGTCCTTTTTGTATGCCTTCGGTAATGAGCGAACGAACTGCGGCAAAGTTTTGTGCGAGCCCAGCAACGGCCACGATTTTCATTAATTCCTTGGCAGAGGGGTTATCCAGTATTTCCAGGGATAGCTTTACGAGCGGATGCAAATTTGTGAGCCCGCCAACGGTGCCCAACGCCAAGGGTATTTCAATCGAAAAATAAAAAGTGTCCCCGTCAACACGGGCACTAGTCAAGCTTTGGTAGGAGCCATTTTTACTTGCATAGGCATGCACGCCTGCCTCAATCGCCCTAAAATCGTTTCCGGTTGCCAAAACAACGGCATCAATGCCGTTCATGATGCCTTTATTGTGCGTAACTGCCCGATGCGGGTCTGCATTGGCAATAGCAATGGCACGGACAAATTTTTCGGCAAATTGTTTAGGTGGCATGTCCTTGTCTTCATTTAGATTTTCAATTTTACAGCTTGCTTCTGCCCGTACCGTGCAATTTGGCACGTAATTAGACAAGATGCTCATTACTATCTGGATGTCTTTTTCTTCCGAAGTAAAACCGTTAAAATTTTGAGCTTCTTCTTTAAAAGTTTTGGCAATTGTTTCCAGACAGGAGTTGATAAAATTAGCCCCCATAGCGTCAAGCGTTTCAAAAGTGCAATGCAACTGGTAATAATTATCGAGCTCGTTGGTCTTGTCCCGAAGCTCTATAGAGGTTATCCCGCCACCGCGCTTTTGCATGTTCTCCGTAATGCTATTGGTGGCTTTAAAAAGCTTGGGCTGTATGCTGTTGAAGAAATCATTCAGTTTGGCAAAAGCCCCGGAATACATAAAATGTACTTGTCCAATTTTTTCGGTGCCCAAAACATTAGCTTTAAAACCGCCTCTTTTTTGCCAATATTTAGCTGCTTTTCCTGCCGCCGCTACTACCGAACTTTCTTCAATTGCCATGGGTATGGTATGGTATTGGCCATTAATTAAAAAGTTGGGGGCAATGCCCAACGGAAGGTAAAAATTAGTAATGGTATTTTCTATAAACTCATCGTGAAGCACCTGTAATTGCTCGTTGGTGTTCCAATATTGTTTAATGGTTTTTATGCCTTCTTCTTTGTTTAAAAAGTGTTGGTTGGCCAACCAGGTAATCTTTTCTTCTTTAGAAAGTTTAGAAAATCCGTTTACGGGTAATGTCATTTTGTTGTTTGCTAATTTACCGCAAATATAAGGATTAAGAACAAAGGCTTGTTTTACCGTCCACAATAAAGAATGGGGAATTGATGAGGAAGCGAAGTGCTTTTACCTTTAAAAGTTTTCAATTTAAGCCACAGGGCAATGTTTAACGCTAAAAGTTGCGGAATTTGTGAAATTTTTAGTAAACTTGACGGTTTTTTAATCAATACATAACAGTTAATGAAGATACATTATACGTTTATCCTACTTTTTGTTGGTTTGATATCCCTCACAACCGCTCAAAATCAGAAAATTACATTAGAAGAAATATGGGGAGGTGCATTTCGCACTGAAGGCATGGACGTGCTGCATTCCATGAAAAACGGGAAGCAGTACACGGTTTTAAACTTCGATCGAACCGCCAAAAGTTCTTCCATAGATAAATATAATTACCAAACGTTGGAAAAAGTAGAGACAATTGTTTCTTCTTCAAACTTGGATGGAATCGACAATTTTTCATCCTATACATTTAGTAAGGACGAGTCCAAATTAATCCTCGCTACAAATGTAGAACCTATCTTTAGGAGGTCGAGGCTGGGGAAATATTATGTGTATGATATTGCCTCGAAAGAATTAAAACTTATTTCTGAAGATAAAATCCAGGAACCTACTTTTTCTCCCGATGCTTCTAAAGTGGCTTATGTTTTTAAAAACAATATCTACATAAAAGACCTAAAAAACAATACAACAGTACAGGTAACCACCGATGGCGAAAAAAATAAAATCATAAATGGCGTAACCGATTGGGTTTATGAGGAGGAATTTTCCCTGGTAAGGGCTTTCGACTGGAATAAAACCGGAACGCATTTGGCATTTATCCGCTTTGACGAAAGTAAGGTGCCGGAATTTTCCATGGATATATATGGCGAGACCTTATATCCTACAGAGCAAGTTTTTAAGTACCCAAAAGCTGGCGAGGATAATTCAGAAGTTAGCTTGTTTACCTACGAGTTGGGTTCGAAAAAGACCCAAAAAGTCGATCTTGGAGAGGCTTATTACATTCCTAGAATTCAGTGGACCAATAACGAAGACGTATTGAGCGTACAGGTAATGAACCGTCATCAAAACGATATAAAACTGTATTTCCACGATCTTAAAAAAGGGACAAATGTGGTGTTGCACGAAACCGATAAAGCTTATATAGATATTACCGATAACCTAACTTTTTTAAACGACAATAGCTTTATATGGACAAGCGAGAAAGATGGGTTTAATCATATTTATCATTACAGCAAAGAAGGAAAACTTCTTAACCAAGTAACCAAAGGGCCTTGGGAAGTAACCAATTATTACGGGTACGATGAGAAAACCAACCGCGTATTTTATCAGTCTGTAGAAAACGGTTCTATTAACAGGGACGTATATGCTGTCAAGCTTAACGGAAAAGATAAAGAAAGGTTGTCTAGCGAAGAAGGAACCAATAACGCTACTTTTAGTGCAGACTTTAGTTACTACATAAATTCGTTTTCTAGTGCGTCCATGCCAAACCGGTATACGTTGAACGACAGCAAAAACGGAAAGGAAATAAAGGAGATTGTTAATAATGATGCATTGTTAAAGAAAGTCTCTAGCTATGAAATATCGCCCAAAGAGTTTACGACCATTAATATTAATGGGAATGAATTGAATATGTGGATGATAAAACCCAAGGATTTCGACCCAAACAAAGAGTATCCATTGTTTATGTATCAATATTCGGGGCCGGGTTCCCAACAAGTGTCAAACCGTTGGATGGGCGCTAATGATTATTGGTACCAAATGCTAGCAGAAAAAGGTTACGTAATTGCCTGTGTAGATGGTAGGGGGACAGGGTTTAAAGGAGCCGATTTTAAGAAAGTAACCTATAAAGAACTTGGAAAATACGAAGTTGAAGACCAAATAGCCGCCGCAAAGAAATTGGGAGAATTGCCTTATATCGATGCAAATAGAATTGGTATTTGGGGATGGAGTTATGGTGGCTTTATGAGCACAAACTCAATTTTAAAAGGAAACGATGTGTTTAGTATGGCAATAGCCGTGGCTCCTGTTACCAGCTGGAGATTTTACGATACGGTTTATACGGAAAGGTACATGCAAACACCACAGGAAAATGCAAGCGGTTACGATGAGAATTCCCCGCTAAGTTACCCCGAACTGTTAAAAGGCGATTATTTATTAATTCATGGCTCTGGCGATGATAATGTACATGTGCAAAATACCATGAGAATGGCCGAAGCATTGATACAGGCCAATAAGCAATTCGACTGGGCTATTTATCCAGACAATAATCATGGAATATATGGTGGGAATACCAGACTACAGTTGTATACCAAAATGACTAATTTTATAGACGAACACTTGGGAGATAAAGCTGGAGATGTTCAGGGATCTGAAAAGATCAAAAAATAATTTTTAATCTTTAAAACCTTAACTAATGCCAACAGTAACTCAAGACCCTAGCAAAAGTGAATTATTTGGGCACCCTAAAGGGCTGTATATCCTCTTTTTTACAGAATTATGGGAGCGCTTTTCTTATTATGGCATGCGCGCCCTTTTTACCTTATTTTTAGTAGCCGAAACCACGTCAAATAATCCGGGGTTTGGCTGGACCAATAATGAAGCATTGGCTCTTTATGGGTGGTATACCATGCTGGTATATATGTCGTCCATTCCGGGAGGCTGGATTGCCGACAGATTTCTGGGGCAAAAGAAAACAGTAATGCTCGGCGGGCTGTTGCTCTGTATTGGGCATGCTGTTTTGGCTTTAAACTCCGAGACTTCGTTTTATGTGGGTTGCCTTTTTATTATTTTAGGCGTAGGAGGCCTTAAGCCCAATATTTCTTCAATGGTTGGTGGGCTGTACAAACCAAAAGATGAAAGAAGAGACCTGGGGTTCTATATTTTTTATATGGGAATTAATATTGGCGGTTTTATTGCCCCGATTATCTGTGGATATATAGGCGAAAAAATAAATTGGCATTATGGCTTCGGGTTGGCGGCAATTGGTATGTTGATAGGGCAGATAGTGTATATATGGGGGCAAAAATACCTTAAAAATGTAGGAAACCTTATTTCTAATAAAAATGAAGCCGACCGGGAAATTTTAAACAAACCACTTACTAAAATAGAAAAGGATAGAGTAGTGGTATTGTTGCTTTCGTTTTTATTGATTATTTTGTTCTGGGCGGCATTTGAGCAAGCAGGCGGGTTAATGAACCTCTATGCAAAGCAAAATACAGACAGGAATTTCTTCGGACTTTTTACTGTTCCGGCATCTGTTTTTCAATCTGTTAACTCCTTTTTTATCATTACCTTGGCTACGGCTGTAGGAGCATTTTGGTTAAAATGGCGTAAAAAAGGCCATGAAGCATCATCTTTGTTTAAAATAGCCATTGGGATAATAATAATGGCTTTGGGCTTTGGTTTTATGAGCGCCGCTGCCGTAGAAACTGAAGCAACAGGTTCATCGGCAATGTATTGGTTAATCTTGGCATATCTTTTTCATTCTATTGGGGAATTGTGTGCTTCACCGGTATCTTTATCTTTTATTACCAAATTGGCACCTCTAAAATATGCTTCAATTATTATGGGCCTTTATTGGGCAGCTACAGGTTTAGGTAATAAATTGGCAGGATATATTGGCCAAAGTGCCCAGCATTTGGGTGAATTTGAGATTTTTACCGGAATTACAGTTATCTGGTCTTTAATCGGCCTTGTTGTTATACTTTTAATGAAACCCCTAAAGCGCCTTACTCATGGTGCAGAAGATAATGAAGGTAAAATTCAAGACGAAATAGCAAACGAATTGGAAACTTCAACATCATAGACAATTACATAACCAACCTTTTAATTACTTATAAACCATTCATATTAAAAAATAGATTTAGTAATTAATAATTAAAAGCATGAATTTAACATTGTGGATTTTAACGGTAGGTTGGATATTTGTATTACTATGGGTTCCTTTCATTATTTATACAAATAGAAAAACGCATCCAAAGGCATTATTTGTACTTTTTTTTGCTGAAATGTGGGAACGTTTTTCCTATTACGGTATGCGTGCCCTTTTGGTATTGTACATGACCAAGGTTTTATTTGTTGACTTGGCACAAAGTGCTGCTGAAATTAAATCGTATGCCATATATGGATCTTATACGGCCATGGTATACCTTCTTCCGGTATTGGGCGGCTTGGTAGCCGATAAATATTTAGGCTTTAGGAGAACGATTATTTGGGGCGGGTTTTTAATGGTTTTGGGTCATTTTACGCTTGGAATTCAGGGTATTGGTGATTTAGAAGGTAACATGCCATTGTTTTTTGGCGCTTTGGCTCTGATTATTGTTGGAAATGGATTTTTTAAACCAAATGTAAGTTCGTTCCTTGGAAAATTCTACGAAACGGACGACCCCCGTAAAGACGGTGCCTTCTCCATTTTTTATATGGGCGTGAATATTGGGTCTTTTTTATCAATGCTAACTTGTGGTTATGTCGGTCAAAATATAAACTGGCATTATGGATTTGGTTTGGCAGGAATTGGTATGTTGATTGGTCTAACGGTTTTTTGGATATTCTCCAGGGGTTTTGGCGAAAAGGGATTGCAACCAAAAGAGGTACAGGAAGGCAAAGTGAAGTTGTTTGGTATAAAACCGGACCTTCCGGTAATAGTTTTATCCCTTGCGGCAATTCCAATATGTGCATTAATGCTTAACCTAAATGAAGTAATGTCGACCATATTACTGGTTATTTCATTGTTAATAGTTGGATATTTGCTTTATCATGCCTTAACGGCAAAAGACAAGGCTACCGGGCAAAGGTTATTGGTGGTGATTGTCCTGTTCTTTTTCCATGCGGTATTTTGGGCATTGTTTGAACAGGCCGGGGGTTCCATAACCTTGTTCACAGAAAAAAATGTAGACAGATTTATAATGGGTACAGAATTGCCCGCTTCCATATTTCAAAGTTTCAACCCATTGTTCATTATACTTTTAGCGCCTTTATTTTCTTACATGTGGTTGCGTTTAAACAAGGCAGGGAAAGAACCTAGCACACCCATGAAATTTGTATTGGGGCTGGCACAATTAGCTTTGGGTTTTGCAATAATTGTAATTGGCGCGAAGTACTTTGCAAATAGCGAAGGCTTGGTTTCGGTGGCATTTATAGCATTTATGTATTTGTTCCATACCATGGGAGAACTTTCTTTATCGCCCGTTGGCCTCTCTATGGTTACTAAACTGTCGCCCGGAAAAGTGGTTGGCTTTGTAATGGGTGCTTGGTTTTTGTCCATGTCCATCGGGAATAAAATGGCCGGATGGATTGGCACTTTGACTGCTTCAGAAAGTATAGACGAAGGCGCGCAGCCAATGGAAACTTTAGGTGTATATGCCAATACGTACTTAATATGGGGTATTGGTGTAGTTGCCGGGGCCGCATTAATATTGTTTCTGTTAATTCCGTTGCTTAGAAAATGGATGCATGGGATACATTAAATTAATTAAAAGTTAAATAACTATTCTATAATACAAGCTCCCATTTCACCGGTGTAGTGAAACGGGAGCTTTTCTTTTTTACAGCTGGCTTTCCATAATGCAATCAGGAATTTATAATTGCTTCCGTCTGCAATAATTCTTTTTGGTTTAGCTTTTTTAATAAAGCGTTCCAGGTTTATTTTAGGTGAATTAGCAAGCAATACAATGTCGGGGTGTAGGTTTTTATAATTAACTTCGGTGCTATCTATTATAAGAATATCGTAATTTTTAAACGAAAAATTCTTTTTGAAAGGTACATATGCAATATCATTTATATTTTCTCCGATGCAAAAATCTTTTATAGTCGAATTTGTTTTATAAAGCGTGTCATTTATCAATAATCTATTTCCATGTTGTGTACCCCATAATGAGTTTCTGGATTTATGAAAAATAACCAAGCGTTCTTTTTTTAAAGTTTGATGACCTTCATATAAAAAAGCAACTATTAATAACAAACTACTGCCTATTGTAACCAGAAAAATATGCTGTTTTCTCTTCTTTAACCAAGAAACAAAAGCAATTATCAATATATATGATGCTGCCATTTTGTAGAAATTAAACGGTATTTCCTTAAATACAAATGCTTCGTGGCCGGCAACCCACCCAACAAAACTGTTCATCAAGCCAATCAGCTCAAAAAATATCTTACCTAAAAAATACGGTAATGAGTTAGCCCCGGCCAAAATAATTACAATAATTCCCAGTCCTAAAATGGTTCCCATAAAGGGAATTAAAACAATGTTGCTAAGGAAGAAAAGACCCGGAAACTGATGAAAATAATACAGCGAAAGCGGAAGTACACTTAATTGAGCGGCAAAGGAAACCGTAATAAGTTTCCAAAAATAATTTGTAATTCTATGCTTTGGGCTCCAATATTTTTCCATGAGAGGCTGTATCCACACAATTCCAAAAACCGCGATATAACTAAGCTGGAAACCTACATCAAAAATAAAGGCAGGCCAAAATAACAACAATATAAACATAGAACTTATAATGGCATGATAAATATTGCTGCCCTTTTTTAGTTGAAGGGCGTAAGAAATAAACGAAAACATGGTAACAGCCCGTACAACCGATGCACTTAAACCGGTAAGTACTGCAAAAGACCATAAACAGGCCAATATCAAGACAAGGCTTGCTACCCTTCCGTACTTTGTATGTTTTAGCGGTGCAAGCAGAAACTGTAAAATCAATAAAATAATACCAATATGCAGTCCTGAAATTGCCAGTAATTGGATTGCACCTGCCGATGCATAATCTTGGTAGGTTTGGCTATTTATTTCGTCTCGTTGTCCAAGTAATAAGGCGTTTAAAATGGCTGTTTCTGTTTTGTATGGATATGTCTTAAGCACTTTATTGATGTTGTCCCGTAGTTTTCCGGCTATTCCCTGTACTGTTTTTATGGATGTAGATTTCAAGGAAATGTCTTCAATACCAAGTTTTAATTGGCTGTATATCCCTTGATGGGCCAAATAGGCTTTGTAATTAAATTGATGCGGATTTAAAGGCGGGGTAATTTCTGTTAGGCTATTGGTTGTCTGGTATAGATAATCAATCTTTGGAGGCTTAAACCCGGTATTACTGCTGTCTTTATATATGTTAAGCAGTACTTTCCCCATACAGGGTGCTTCGTTAATTTTTAATAAGTGTGCTTGGTATCTGTAACTATAATTAGTTGATTTAAGTTTTTTATATATCCTAAAACTTATGGTGTCCCCATTTTTATAATGATAACTGTAATGTTTAGGATTTTCCAGGGTATGGATTTTTGCATTTATGCATCCAAGGACGAAGAAAATAAACAAAATAAATATTCCGAAATAATGACTGGTTGCTATTTTCGATTTTAACCGGAAAACAATGAGCAATGCAAGGCATGCAGCAAGAATAATAAAAGTGTTCCATAAACTAACAGGAAATGTAAAACCACAATAAATCCCTCCGATTAATGGAACGGTTAATTTGGTAATGGGATAGTTCAATATTTTCACATTACCAATATACTAAAATAAAAAGAAAATAATCTACAATATTCTTCGGGCTTGGTTAAATGCGTAATTCCAGTAACCTTCGCTTAAGGAAGAAACCAGTACACCCCTTGAAGTAGTAGAATGGATAAAGCGGATGTCGTTGCCTTTTACCTGAACCACAAGCCCCACATGATTTATTTTTCGTTTGTTTTTGCTTGTGGTAAAAAATAACAGATCGCCTTCTTCCACATCTTTGATTTTAATTTTTTCCCCCTGTGTAGCCATCATGTACGAAGTGCGTTGCAGGGAAATATCATTTTCCAGGAAAGAAGTATATATCAAGCCCGAACAATCCATTCCGCGTTTGGTAGTCCCGCCGTATTTGTATGGAGTGCCGTTAAAAGACAAGGCCGTTTTTATAATGGCATCGGCTTCTTTGTTTGTTTTTTTTCTTTTTTTAGTTGATGTATCTTCAGTAACCGGCCGTTCTCCTTTTACCGATACCTTTTTTTTTGATGAACCACAACTTATTATGATGAATGATATAAAAAGCAGCCAAAGTATTTTTTTCATGTATTCATTAGGGTTTGTTGCAAATTAAGAAATTTTATCATAAATAAGTTGAGCAGCTTTCATACTTGCGCCTTTTCCTCCCAATTTTTTTTCTAGCTCAAAATAATCAAGAAAAATACGTTCCCTGATTTCGGGGGTGAGAATTTTATGGAGCTCGGCTTTAAGATTTTTAGTGGTGAGGTCGTTTTGGATCAATTCTTTCACTACTTCCTTGTCCATAATTAAATTGACCAACGAAATATACTTTAACGTGATGATGCGCTTGGCAATTTGGTAGCTTATCCAATTGCCTTTGTAACAAACAACTTCGGGGACTTTAAAAAGGGCGGTTTCCAGGGTAGCGGTGCCGCTGGTAACAAGGGCGGCTTTGGATACGCTCAATAGGTCATAGGTTTTTCCCGTTACAAAATTAACATTGGCCTTGCCAATAAACTGTTCGTAGAATTGATATTCCTGACTTGGGGCCCCGGCAATAACAAACTGGTAATCGGTAAAGTCGTCTACCACACTTAACATGGTTGATAGCATATTGGTAATTTCTTGTTTTCTGCTTCCTGGCAGCAACGCGATAATTTCCCTTTTGTCGAGTCCGTTTTCTTCTCTAAATGTTTCCGGGAGTACCTGTTTCCTGCTGGAAATGGCATCTAACAACGGGTGACCAACAAAATTGACCCGGTATTGGTGTTTTGTTTCGTAAAAATCTTTTTCAAAGGGAAGAATTACAAACATTTCGTCTATATCCCTCTTTATGGCTTCTATCCGGCCTTCCCTAGAGGCCCATATTTGTGGGGAGACATAATAAAATGTTCTGTAGTTATGCTGTTTTGCCCATTTGGCAATTTTTAGGTTGAAGCCCGAATAATCAATAAAAATAATGACATCCGGATTGAAGTTTTCAATATCCTGCTTGCAATATTTTATGTTTGAAAAAATAGTGCGCAAATTCATAATAACTTCAAAAAAACCCATAAAGGATTGTTCCTTGTAGTGTTTTACCAGCTCCATGCCGGCTTGTTGCATAAGGTCTCCGCCCCACCCGCGAAAAGTAGCTTCTTTGTCTTTTGTAGAAAGTGCTTTTATAAGGTTGGAGGCATGTAAATCTCCCGATGCTTCTCCAGCTATTATATAATATTTCACGTATGCACGATTTTTATATTAAAAAATTTTTATCATTAATATAATAAAAGCAGTTAAAAAAGTGGCAATAAGGACACCTTTGGCCCTTAAATCCCTTTTCAGCTTTATAAACCCAAAAAAGGCCACTAGGTTTAGCAATGCTCCCAAAGCCAATAAACTTCCCAAATGTCCTTGTTCGCGAGCTACTTTTATACTGTCTTCAATACTTAGATCAGAGAAGATAAGAATGTATAGCAAAGTTCCAAGCACATTTGCAATGATACCGACAAAAAATCCTATTAAAACTTCTTTTCTAGTCATTCAAACTCCAGGTATTTAGATCTTGAATAGCGTGATGTGCGGTTAGGTCGAATTGAACGGGAACCACCGAAACATAGCCATTTGCCAAAGCCCACTCGTCGGTGTCTTCGCCTTTGTCCTGATTTTCAAATTTTCCGGTCAGCCAATAATAATCCCTTCCCATGGGGTTCGTACGCTTGTCAAATTCTTCTACCCATCGGGCACGGGCTTGTCTGCAAATCTTGATGCCCTTGATTTTATCATCTTTTAATTTGGGAAAATTTACATTGAGGACCACCCCTTTGGGGATGCCATTTTTTAAGGCACTTTTGGTAATGGTCTTGGCGTATTCTTTAACAGCGTCAAAATTTGCTTCCCAAGAATAATCGCAAAGGGAAAAACCAATGGCTGGAATTCCTTCGATGCCTGCTTCGACTGCTGCGCTCATGGTCCCGGAATAAATAACATTGATGGACGAGTTGGACCCATGATTGATGCCGCTAACACATATGTCCGGCTTTTTGTTTAAAATTTCATTAACCGCCAACTTTACACAATCTGCCGGGGTGCCGCTGCAACTGTATTCAAGTTGTACGTCTTCTTCATTAATGGTAATCGGGCTACAATAAAGCGTTGAATTTACCGTAATTGCATGCCCCATACCACTTTGTGGGCTGTCTGGGGCCACCACGATTACTTCGCCAATTTCGTTCATAACACTAATAAGCGCTCTAATTCCGGGCGCCGTAATCCCATCGTCGTTGGTTACAAGTATTAAAGGTTTATTTTTCATTTTGGGTTTTGGTATTTACAGTGCTAAAATAATCAATTTAAATATTAAAATAATTTATAGAAACGTTTAACAAAATATTAGGCGGAAGAGCATACCATGGCACGATTTTTTCGTTAATTTAGTCGTTTAAAAATAATAAGGAAAGAAATATAATTTTGTTTATATATGATTGATGTCAAATATTATAAGCAGAAATTTCTTATATTTCGAAACATACAGTTCTGTTAGATGGTAAAACTGTATGAAATTTTTAAAAAGAATAATGCAGAGGGATTTTTTTGCCTCAAAAAAAATAGTTGTAAATGAAAAGGAATTTAGTGTATTTGCTCGCGGCCTTACTGGTTTCTGCGGCATCGTGTAGTTTTACTAGCAAGTTTGACAACCCTGATAAAGACAAACTTTTACTCGATTTGATATCGTATGTGCTGGAAAATGGTCATTACAATCCGAGGACAATCGATGACGATTTCTCAGAACATGTTTATGATGATTATATTGAAGCGTTAGACCCGCTTAAAAGATATTTCTTGCAAAGCGATATTGACGAGTTTAAAAAATACAGATCGGCAATCGACGATCAAATAAAAACATCAGATCTAACATTCTTCAACCTTACCTACGACAGGCTAATGCAACGTATGGACGAGGCATCTGTAATGTACAAAGATGTTTTGGAGAAACCTTTTGACTATTCAAAAGAAGAAAATATAGATGTAGATTACGATAATTTGCCATATGCAAAGACCAAAGAAGAACTTTGGGAACGTTGGAGAAAGCAATTGAAGTTTTCAACTTTGGAGCGTTATGCCTATGGAATAGAAGGCATAGAAAAGAAAAAAGAGCCCCAAAAGAAAATGACCAAGCAAGGCATAGAAGACGTTATTGAAGAAGATCCAATTGCGCCCGGTTTGGAAAATGACGACGATTTGCCCGATGACCCTATTGCCTTGGAAAAGAAAACCAGGGAAGATACCCAAAAAACAATCGGGGAATATTTTGACTTTATGAACGATTTGGAGCGCAAAGATTGGTTTGTGGTTTATCTAAATTCTATTGTTGAAGAATTCGATCCGCATACGTTTTATTTTGCACCCGATGAAAAAGAACGTTTTGACGTGGGAATTTCCGGTAAATTTGAAGGGATAGGAGCTAGGCTTCAAAAGAAAAACGACCATATTAAAATTGTAGAAGTTATCTCGGGCGGGCCGGCTTGGAGAGGCGATAAAGTAGAAGTGGGGGACGAAATAATGAAGGTAGGCCAAGAAAACGAAACTCCAGTGAGTATAGTGGGAATGCGACTTGAAGACGCCGTTAAGCTTATTAAGGGGCCTAAAGGAACCAAAGTAATACTTACCATAAAACGCGTAGACGGAACCATTGCCGAAGTGCCTATTGTAAGAGACATTGTGGAACTGGAAGAAACCTATGCCAAGTCATCTATTGTAAAAAAGGACAACAGGACTTTTGGAGTTATCAACCTTCCTAAGTTTTACATAGATTTTGACGATTATAACAATAGAAATGCCGCTTCTGATGTGGCCAAGGAAATCACCGAACTTAAAAAGGCAGGAGCCGAAGGGCTTGTTCTGGATCTTAGGGACAATGGCGGCGGATCTTTAAAGACAGTGGTAGACATGGCCGGGCTTTTCATCAAAGATGGCCCTATTGTGCAGGTAAAATCTACCGGAAAGCGCAAAGAAGTGCTTGCCGATACCGATAAAAATATTCAGTGGGACGGACCTTTGGTTATCCTTGTAAACGAGTTGTCGGCTTCTGCCTCAGAAATATTGGCGGCCGCAATGCAAGACTACAAAAGGGCCATTATTTTAGGAAGCAAGCAAACCTATGGAAAAGGAACGGTTCAAAACGTAATTGACCTAAACCAATTCTTAAGGGGCGATAACGAATATGGAGATGTCGGGGCATTAAAAGTTACCACCCAGAAATTTTACAGGATTAATGGTGGCTCGACACAATTGGAAGGCGTTAAGAGCGATGTGGTGGTTCCAGATAGGTATAGTTACAGGGATATTGGCGAGAAAGATCAGGAAAACCCTCTTCCGTGGGATAAAATAGATGCCGTGCAGTACAACGATTGGGCCGGTTATATTGATTATGATGAAACCATTGAGAAAAGTAAAGAAAGAATGGCCAAAAATAGCCAATTAACACTTATAGACGAAAATGCCAAATGGGTGAAGAAACAACAGGAAGACAAAGAATACCCGCTTAACATAGACCAATATCTTGCAGAAACAGAAAAGGACGAGCAGGTTTTAAAAGAATTCAGGAAAATATCCGATTATAAAACCAACCTTACCTACGAATCACTTCCTTATGAAGTGGAACTGATGGCAAAAGATAGTGTACTTAGACAAAAAAGAGAACGTTGGCATGCCAATCTTTCCAAGGATGTTTATATGGAAGAAGCCTTAAATGTTTTGGAAGATTTAAAAATGAACAATATCAAGAACAATAAGGTAGCCAATATCAAGGATTAATAAAGAAATTAATAGAGGATAAAAACCCGTGTCACTTATCTGTGGCACGGGTTTTTTGCATATATGTAAAAGTATCGTTCCTCTATTGTTGTTATTTTACGTGCTTATTTTTATGTATAAGATGTTGTAAATCAGAAAATAATAAATAAATTTAAAAAATTTTGATATTGAAATAATAAAACACGAATGCCTTGAAACTCATAAAAACTAATCAATTAACTAAAAATAACGTATATGAAACTTCTTAAAAATTTATTGATTGTTATCATTGTAATTATAGCAATTCCATTGATTGCTGCCTTATTTGTTAAAAAGGATTATAAAGTAACGCGGGATGTAATTATCGAGCGGCCAAAAGAGATGGTCTTTGATTATGTAAAGTACCTAAAAAATCAAAATAATTACGGTAAATGGGCAAATATAGACTCAAACATGAAGCAAACCTTTGAAGGGACGGATGGTACCGTTGGCTTTGTTTCGATGTGGGAAAGCGATAATAATGAGGTAGGAACAGGAGAGCAGGAAATTACCAAAATTGATGAAGGAAAAAGGATAGAATACGAATTCCGATTTAAAAAACCTATAGAATCAACCTCGCCAGGATTTATGAGTACCGAAGAAATAGCCGATAACCAGACAAAAGTTACTTGGGGATTCAATGGGCACATGAAATACCCCATGAACCTGATGATGCTTTTTATGGATTTTGAATCGCTTATTGGTAATGACCTGCAAGTAGGCCTGGACAAACTAAAAGAAATACTGGAATCTCAACCTATAGAAGCAAAAGTAGGGACTAAGGCATTTTTGTTGCAGTACTTTAACCAAACCACCGACAGCCTTATTGCCGATGTAAGTACTCTAACCGAAGCACAATTAACCTTCAAGCCTGCACCAGATAGTTGGTCGGTAAGTCAATGCCTCGAACATATTGTTGCTTCAGAAAAAATGCTTTTTGATATGGCCAAAAAGGAAATGGAAAAGCCTGCCCAGCCCGAACTTAAAGATCAGGTTAAAACATCGGATACGGCATTGATAAGCATGATGACAGACAGGAGCAAGAAGTTCCAGGCCCCGAAAGAATTGCAGGGCACCGGGGAATACAAAGATCCGCAAGTGGCCATAAACGATTTTTTGGCTGCCAGGAAACCTGTCTTGGAATATATAGAGAATACAGATGTTGAAAACATGCGAAACCACATAAGTGATTATCCAACCGGAAAGTCCGACGGTTATCAAAACCTATTGTTTATTGCCGCACATTGTGCAAGGCATACCAAACAGATAGAGGAGATAATGGCCAATCCTAATTTTCCGAAGGGTTAATGTTAACTGAAATAGAAAATTAAAAAATAATGCTTCTGATAAAATTGTTTTGGAGGCATTATTTTTTTACCATTCATTAATTCTGTTGGCATCGAGTTTTATAAAAATAAATAGCAAAAGGGTAAAACCCAATAAACCGGAACCTCCATAACTAAAGAAAGGGAGCGGAATTCCAACTGTTGGCAACAAGCCAATAACCATCCCGATATTAATGGCAAAATTAAAAAATATAATCGAGGCTACCGAATAACCGTAAATCCTGCTGAAAGCCGACTTTTGCCTTTCGGCTACAATTATGAGGCGTAAAATTAATAAGGTAAACAATACCACGACCAAAGCACTGCCAATAAAACCCCATTCTTCGCCAACAGTACTAAAAATATAATCTGTATGTTGTTCGGGTACAAAATTTCCTTTGGTGCGGGTCCCCTCTAAAAAACCTTTTCCAATAAAACCACCAGAACCAATGGCCGATTCGGATTGATAAGTGTTATAACCAATGGTTTTACGTATTTGCTCTAGCTTAACAGGGTCTTTTTCTAGCCGCAACCATAAACCAAAACGGTCCCTGTGCCTTTGCTGGAAAACATTGTTGTAGATAAAATCTACCGAATAAGAGAATAGGCAAGTAGTAATAAGGATGAGGATTAGCTTAAAAACCGATACTTTTTTCTTTCTTTTTTTAGAAATAAAATAAGTGATTGCCAATAAAATAGCAGCTCCAATAAAAACCCATATCGTGCCGTAAATTAATGTAGAGACAAATAGTATAACTGCAAAAACGCCAATAAGTAAATAACTGGCAGGAAGCCCTTCGCGGTAAAGAACAAAAAAGAAAGCAGCATATACCAAAGCACTTCCGGGGTCTGGTTGCGGTATAATTAAAAGTGCCGGTATGCTAATTATTACAAAAGCCCTAAATAAATCTTTTATATTGTGGATGTCTGTTTGAATGTCGCTTAAAAACTTGGCTAACGCCAAAGCCGTGGCTGCCTTTGCAAATTCTGATGGCTGGAGGGTCATGCCCCCCATGGCATACCACGAGGTGGCCCCGTTTACATTTTTTCCAAATAAAAATAACCCGGCGAGCGAAAGTAGGGAAATAAGGTATATTACGCCCGAAAAGCGCTCGTAAAATTTTGCTTCGACAGAAAGTACAAGAATAATCAATACAAGACTTGCCCCTATAAAGAAAAGTTGTTTTCCGTAAAAGGCATCCGTGTTAAAAATAGACGAAGTTTCGCCACTGTAAGAAGCAGAATAGATATTTAACCAACCAATAAAAACCAAGAAGAAATAGATGAGAATACTTAACCAATCTATTTTTTTTAAAAAATTGCTCATTTATGGTATAGGTTTATCATTATTTGGGACTTTAATGTTTACGGTATCCTTAACGGGCCATTTTATAAATTTTCCATCATTAATTGTAAAGGATTTTCCACTCAATGGTTTGGCGTATTCTTCTTCAAGGCTACCGTTTAACACATATTCTTCCATATCTGTTCTTGTAATTTCACCTTTTATGTATTTTTCAATCATCAGGCCTGCAATTCTACCGGCCCATCTGCTTCCCCAATAACCATTTTCAACAAATACTGCGATGGCTATTTTAGGGTCTTCCACAGGAGCAAAGGCCACAAATATGGAATGGTCTGTAAGCTGTACCCTTTTGTCGTTTATTTTGGTAAAGTTTTCTGCGGTACCTGTTTTTCCCGCCATGGATATATCGGGGATTTTTATCCATTGGGCCGTTCCTTTTTCATACACGTCTCGCATGCCCTCTACAACGGGTTCAAAATACTGTGGATCTACCGTTGTTTGATGTTTTTCTACAAATTTATGGGCTATGGTATCGTTTTCTATTTTTTTAATAATATGCGGGGTAAAATAATATCCCCTATTGGCTATGGTGGCCGTTAAATTTGCCAATTGAATGGGCGTTGTTAAAACTTCCCCTTGCCCTATAGCGTTAGAGAGGGTATTGGTTGCAAACCATCTTTTTGGACCGTATATCAAATTGTAATAATCTTCATCAGGTACTTTTCCAGATTGCCCGGTTGGAAGGTCGTATCCTAAATAATTTCCCAGACCAAAACTCTCCACATGTTTTTGCCATGCATCCATTCCTTCGGCAGCCGATGGGTATTTTTCAATAATACGCCTGTATGTATTTGCAAAATAGGCATTACAGGACATATAAATTCCCCTGTCAAGGTTGTTTACGCTCCCATAGGGACAATGGCAGCCCATAAAAGAATTTCTTCCGTATCGGTAGCCATGATAACAGGTAAAGGTAGTTTGTTCGTCTATAACACCCTCTTGAAGTCCTATTAAAGCATTTACCGTTTTAAAAGGAGATCCGGGAGGGTACGTAGCATTGAGTGCCCTATCGTACAGTGGCTTTGCAATAGAGTCGTAATAAAGTTCGGTATAATTTTTAGAGCGTTTTCTGCCAACCAACAAATCCGGATCGTAATTTGGGGCGGTAACCAAAGCCAATATCTGGCCTGTTTTGGGGTCGAGGGCAACAATGCCACCCCGCTTATGGATCATTAATTTTTCTCCATAAGCCTGTAATTTATTGTCTATTGTTAGTTCAATATCTTTTCCGGGAACGGGAAGCGTATCGTAAATTCCTTCTTTATAGGGCCCAATAACCCTGTTAAAGCGATCTTTTTGAATAAATTTCACTCCTTTTCTCCCTCTTAATACTTCTTCATATTGTTTTTCAACTCCTTGTCTTCCTATAAGCTCCCCCGATTGGTAATAAGAATACTCTTTTAAGTCCCAGTCGTTTACTTCACTAATGTAGCCCAATATATTTGCCCCGACGCTGGTCATGTAATGCCTTAAGGATCTCTTTTGAATGTAAAACCCTTCGTATTTCCTCATTTTCTCTTGAAGGATGGCATATTCTTTTTTGGATAATTGAGGAACAAATACCGACGGAAGCCTTGGGGAATAGGTATATGCTTTTTCAAATTTTCTGCTGAAGTCTTCTTTGCTGATGTTCAGAAGTGTGCAAAATTCTACCGTATCCAAAGGCTTTACATCCCTTGGGATTACCATGACATCATATGAAGGTTGGTTTGCAACTAGCAATTCCCCATTTCTATCGTAAATATAGCCACGTTCGGGATAGTCGTAAACCGCTTTTATTGCTGTATCGTCTAGAGGATTTTTATTGGTATTATCCAATAACTGCAAATAAGAAAGCCTTCCTATGTAAACAATAGCAACAATAACGATAATGGACGATAAAAGTAATTTCCTCATGAACTCTTCCTACTAAACAACGAGATAAAAATTAAACACAAAATTAGTGTGAATATTGCAGAAAATATGGTTTTTTTTAGAATTAGCAAAATATGTGCAAAGCTAAAAATCTCTAAACTGAAAAGTATGAAATGGTGTGTTAAAATTAAGATAGTTAAGTAGTTAACCCGTTGCCCAAAATGTGTTTTCTCTATTTTTATGGTGTGGTAGTCGTAACTTAACCCAAATACCGAGCGCATCATGAGTGGCCTACAATAAGCAGTACAAACACAGGCGGCAGCATGGACGCCGCCACTGTCGCAAAAAATATCGATACTGAGTCCCAATAGAAAAGAAAAAAAGAGGAACAATATCCTATTGTCCTTATCAAATGGAAAAAATATAATAAACAGTATGTAGATATATGGGTTTATATACCCCAAAAAATTAATGTTGTTAAAAATTATTACCTGTAAAAGTATCAACAATATAAAGCGGACCGTATTTATAAAAGTTGTTTTATTCATCGATACTATTTTCCAGGTTCATTATTTCATTCCTGTCCAGATTTTCAATAACATATACATGATCAACGGTGGTCATGTCATTAAAAAGCTCAACATCAATAAGGTAGTAATTTTCTGAAATGTCTAATGAAAAATCTTTTATGGTCCCTATTAAAATCCCTTTAGGAAAAATGCTGGACATACCGCCGGTAATAATGGTATCTCCTTTTTTAATGGGGGCAGCCCTTAAAATATCTACCAACTGTACTGTATTAAAGTCTTTGCCGTTCCATTTTAAGGAACCAAAGTTGTTGGTATTCTTAATGGAAGCGTTTATTTCTGAAAGCGAGTTTAAAACAGATTGTACATTGGCGTAGTTGCTCGATGTATTCTCTACAATCCCAACTATACCGTTGGAAGTAATTACTCCCATGTCTTGGCGTATACTGTCGTTGGAACCTTTGTTTATAACCAGGTAATTGCGTTGTAAATTGTAACTGTTTTTAATAACAGCAGCTTGGTGCAACCTGTAATTTGAAGACAGCGAATCGGTATACGATATTGAATCGTTGACATTTAATCCTTCCTTTAACAATAACTTTCTTAACCGAAGGTTTTCTTCAACTAACTGTTTGTTGTAATCTTTTAAGTGAAAATAGTCTGAAATATTGTTGGTACTATTGTAAATACCTCCTGAAACCCAATTTGCAGAGTTAAGGAGTTTTGTTTTTTGATATGAATGCGATTGTACAATAAGAAAAAGTGAGAAACTAAAAAGCAATAGAAAGGTAATAAAGGTCTTATTCCTTATTAAAAAATTGACAATCTGTTGCATTCACTAATTCTATTTTATCAAGATTGGTTTATACTTTTCTAAATTCTTTAAAGCAATTCCCGTTCCACGCACAACGGCCCGCAAGGGGTCTTCTGCAATATAAACAGGAAGGTCGGTTTTTTGCGAAATACGTTTGTCCAACCCGCGGAGCATCGATCCACCGCCGGCTAAATAAATACCGGTATTATATATGTCGGCAGCCAATTCTGGCGGAGTCTGCGATAATGTTTCCATAACGGCATCTTCAATCCGTAAAATGGACTTATCCAAAGCCTTGGCTATTTCCCTGAACGAAATTTGTACCTGTTTGGGTTTTCCGGTAAGTAAATCGCGTCCTTGAACACTCATTTCTTCCGGTGGAATTTCTAAATCTTCAGTTGCGGCACCAATGGCAATTTTTATATTTTCGGCAGTTGTTTCCCCAACATATAGGTTATGCTGGGTACGCATGTAATAAATAATATCGTTTGTAAAAACATCACCGGCAATTTTAACCGATTTATCGCATACAATACCGCCTAATGCAATTACTGCAATTTCGGTGGTACCGCCACCTATGTCCACAATCATGTTCCCTTTTGGTTGCATAATGTCCAGACCAATACCAATAGCGGCGGCCATGGGTTCGTGTATTAGGTAAACTTCTTTTCCGTTTACACGTTCGGCCGATTCTTTTACCGCCCGCATTTCTACTTCCGTAATCCCGGAAGGGATACAGATAACCATTTTTAAGGTAGGCTGAAAAAAGCGCTTTTTTAATGCCGGAATCCCCTTAATGAACATGTTTATCATTTTTTCAGAAGCATCAAAATCGGCTATTACACCATCTTTAAGCGGCCGTATGGTTTTTATGTTTTCATGGGTTTTCCCCTGCATCATGCTGGCTTCTTTTCCAACTGCTATAATTTTGCCGGTCATTCGGTCTCTGGCTACAATAGACGGGCTGTCCACAACAACTTTGTCGTTGTGTATAATCAGCGTGTTGGCTGTTCCGAGGTCTATTGCAATTTCTTCGGTTAAGAAGTCAAAAAATCCCATGAATTATTCTGGTGTTAATCTGGTTATTCCTTTTAATTTTCCGGCATTAAAACCGGCTGTTTATATTTTATTGAATCCCTTACAGAAAACCTATAAGGGATTTTTATTTATAATCTTTCAAATGTAATAAAATTAATGTTTAAAATGGCGCGTTCCGGTAAATACCATTGCAACATTATTTTCATTACAATAATCTATGCTTAATTGATCTTTTATTGAGCCCCCTGGTTGGATAACGGTTGAAATCCCGGCTTTGTGAGCAATCTCAACACAGTCTGGAAAAGGGAAAAATGCATCGCTTGCCATGGCTGCCCCGTGAAGGTCGAATTTAAAAGATGCTGCTTTCTCTATTGCCTGCCTCAATGCATCAACTCTACTGGTCTGTCCTGTGCCGCTGGCACATAATTGCTGGTTTTTGGCAAGGACAATGGTGTTGGATTTGGTGTGCTTGCATATTTTGGAAGCAAATAACAAATCATCTAACTCTTTTTCGGATGGTTTATTGTTGGTTTCGTAAGAAAGGTCTTCTTTTGTGTCGGTTTTTAAGTCTTTTTCCTGAACCAAAACCCCGTTTAAGCATGAGCGTACCGACGAGTTAGGAAGGTTGATGTCTTTTTGAACCAATATAATCCGGTTTTTCTTTCCTTTTAAAACTTCCAGCGCTTCATTGGTATACGAAGGGGCGATAACCACTTCGCAGAATAAATTATGAATTTCTGCTGCCGTTGCTTTGTCAATTTCAGTATTTGCAATTAAAATCCCACCAAAAGCCGAAACAGGATCGCCAGCCAAGGCATCTACATATGCCTGATGGATAGTTTTTCTGGTTGCAACTCCACATGCATTGTTGTGTTTTAAAATGGCAAATGTAGGTTCATCATTTTTAAATTCTCCAATTAAATTAACGGCCGCATCAACATCCAGTAAATTATTGTAAGAAAGTTCTTTTCCGTGAAGTTTGTCGAACATTTGGTCGAGGTTTCCGTAGAAATATCCTTTTTGGTGCGGATTTTCTCCATATCTCAATGTTTGTCCTTTGTGCTCGCTTACTTTAAATGCTTCCAGCTTTTCGGTCTGGTTGAAGTAATTAAAGATAGCGCTGTCGTAATGAGAGGAGATATTAAAAGCTTTGGCCGCAAAGCGTCTTCTGTCTTCTAAAGAAGTTTGACCGTTTTGGTTTACTAGAATGCTTAAAGTTTCGTCGTAATCTTCCATGGAGGAAACACAAAGCACATCTTTGTAGTTTTTGGCAGCGGCCCTTATTAAAGAAATTCCGCCGATGTCAATTTTTTCAATTATATCTTGTTCGCTGGCTCCACTGGCCACTGTTTTTTCAAAAGGATATAAGTCTACAATAACAATGTCCAATTGGGGAATTTCGTATTTTTCAAGCTCGGCAGCATCGCCTTCATGGTCTTGACGGTTCAAGATTCCGCCAAAAACTTTAGGGTGAAGTGTTTTAACCCTTCCTCCCAAAATGGAAGGATAACTGGTAACATCTTCTACGGGAACTACTTCTATGCCAAGGTCTTTGATAAATTTCTCGGTTCCTCCTGTAGAATAAATAGTTACACCCAGTTCGTCTAATTTTTTTACAATGGGTTCCAGGCCGTCTTTGCTGAATACGGAAATTAAAGCTGATTTAGCTTGTTTTAAATTGTTCATTGTTATTGAGTTGTTTTGGAGTGCAAAAGTAGTTTTTTTGCTTTAAAATGTTGTGTTGTATCTATGGAAAATCTTGGTTTTATTGCTAAACTCCAGCTGATTTACAAAATTTTTGCAACCTCGCCGTTTACAAATTCCAAAAAATCTTCGTCTTTATTGGTAAAAGGGTCTGCCGTATGCGAATCGATATCGATCTGACCCACATTTTCACCATTTACAAACAATGGTATAACTATTTCTGCTTTTACAAAAATACTACAAGCTATATAATTGTTTTGTGCTTTTACATCGGGAACTACAAAATTCCTATTGGAAAACGCTACTTGCCCACAAATCCCCTTTCCAAACGGTATAATGGTGTGGTCTGTTGGCTCTCCTGCAAACGCGTGGAGCTTTAACTCATCTTTGTCTCCATTCTTAAAATAAAAACCTACCCAATTGTAGTATTCTATATTTTCTTTTAAAAGTTCGCATATTTTGGAAAGCTTTTCTTCAGTAATCAGTACTTTGTCATTAATTATCGAGGAAACCATGGGTTTTAGGGCTTCAAATGTCATAAGAATTTAATTTTGGCAAAATTAGGATAAAGTTTATTGCTGATGAAGTTTGTGCCGCAAAAGTTTTCTGTTATAAAAGACATCCTGCATGACAAGGCATATTTTTTTAATGAAGGCGCTATCCGTTATCTTAATACATGCAGAAATGGGTTTATATACTGTTATGGCTTGGTTACTTTTAACAGGAATTTTTTTACTTCTAGAAAAAAACTTATATTGTTGATTCATAAACTTATAAAAACACACAATTATGAAAAAGATTGTATTAAGTTGTGCCATGTTGTTATTTTTCGGTGGCACATTAGTTTCCTGTAAAGAGAAAACAAAAGAAAAAGAAGTGATAATTAAAGAAGAATCCACAACCACAGAAGATGTGGAGGAAGAAGGTGTTCTTGAACGTGTTGGAAAAGAGGTAGATGAAGAGGTGGACGAAGAAGTAGATGAAACCATCGACAAAATAGGTGATGAATAATTGCAAACAAATATGTTGGTCAAGCCCGTTAAAGCAAATTTAACGGGCTTGTTTTTTAAATGTTTTGCAGTTGTTTAACCGGGCATTTTTATATAAGAATCGTCGTTGGCCACTTTTGGAAATTCTTTGTTTTTCCATCGTAGTTTTGCCTTTTCAATAGTTTCTTGAGATGAAGCTACAAAATTCCAAAAAATAAAGCGTTCCGCGGGAAAGGCCTCGCCGCCAAACAATAATAAATGGCTGTTTGGGGCAATCGTTACCTTGCAGGCATCTTCAGTTTTTGAAACATTCATATTGCCTCCTTCAATTTTTTCACCGCAGGCCATGATATTTCCTTTTACAACACAAATGCCAATTTCGCCTTTTACCTGATCTATGATTTGCAACGGAGTTTCGTTACTGGTTTTTACCTCAATCATAAATAAAGGAGAATGTACGGGCACGGGCGATTTTCTTCCGTAACCCTCGCCGGCAATTAAAGTGAAGTCCGCACCGTTTTCTTTCCACTTAGGAAGTTGTTCTTTTTCAATATGATGAAATTCGGGTTCCATTTGTTCCAGCTCTTTGGATAGGGCAGCCCAAATTTGAAAACCGTGCATGGAGTGTTCGCCGTTGTCCCGCAAATGTTCAGGTGTACGTTCGGTGTGCGTTACACCGTTTCCGGCAGTCATCCAGTTTACAGCTCCAGCCGTAATTACTTGGTCGCTCCCTAAACTATCGCGGTGCCTTATTTCGCCTTCAAATAGGTATGTTAAAGTAGAGAGCCCAATATGCGGGTGCTGACCAATATCTACATAACTGTTTTTTTTTAATGGTTGCTGGCCCCATATGAGCGATAAAAATAAACGGGCCCACCATTCTTTTTTTTTCTGAAAGGGAGTAATCTTCCAACGAGAAAGTCGCCAATATCGCGGGCACGTTCTTCTATAATTAAACCTTTGTTGGACATGGAATGAGTTTTTTATAAAGATAGTTATACTTAACGACCCGTTTAAGCTTTTTTGCTTCAATCGAAAAAAATAAACCTGGGCACAACAAAAAACCGCACTGAATTTTCAGTGCGGTTTTAAAAAGTTTTACGGAAAGTATGATTTTTACATCATTCCTGGCATTCCGCCGCCGCCCATTGGAGGCATTGCCGGAGCATCTTCCTTGATATCTGTAAGTGAACACTCGGTAGTTAAGATCATACCAGAAACAGATGCAGCATTCTCCAGTGCAATTCTTGTTACTTTGGTAGGGTCTATAATACCTGCTTTTAGCATTTTCACGTATTCGTCTGTTTTGGCATTGTAACCAAAGTCGCCTTTCCCGTCGTATACCTTGGCAACAACTACAGAGCCTTCTTTACCTGCATTCTCCACAATAGTTCTTAGTGGTGCTTCAATGGCGCGTGTTACAATTTGGATACCTGTTTCTTCGTCATCGTTATCGGCTTTAACTTTGTTAAGCACCGATTTGGCGCGTAACAAGGCCACACCGCCACCGGCAACAATACCTTCTTCTACGGCTGCTCTTGTAGCATGTAGTGCATCGTCAACACGGTCTTTTTTCTCTTTCATTTCAACTTCAGAGGCTGCACCTACATAAAGAACGGCAACTCCGCCGGCCAATTTGGCCAAACGCTCTTGAAGTTTTTCTTTATCATAATCAGATGTAGTTGTGTCTATTTGTGCCTTAATCTGGTTTACTCTTGCTTTAATGGTTTCTGCATCTCCGCCACCGTTTACAATTGTTGAGTTGTCTTTATCGATGGTTACGGTTTCGGCAGTACCAAGCATATCTAAAGAAGCATTTTCAAGAGAAAATCCTCTTTCTTCAGAAATTACGGTACCTCCGGTTAAAATTGCAATATCTTCAAGCATTGCTTTACGTCTGTCTCCAAAACCAGGAGCCTTAACGGCAGCAATTTTTAACCCGCCTCTTAATTTGTTTACCACCAATGTAGCCAATGCTTGACCGTCTACATCTTCAGCAATAATTAAAAGAGGTCTTCCAGATTGGGCAACAGGCTCAAGGATTGGAAGGATTTCCTGAAGGTTCGATATTTTCTTGTCGAATAAAAGGATGTACGGATTATCTAGGTCGGCAATCATTTTATCGGTATCGGTCACAAAGTAGGGAGAAAGGTATCCTCTATCAAACTGCATACCTTCAACAACATCTACATAAGTGTCTGTCCCTTTGGCTTCTTCTACGGTTATAACGCCTTCTTTGCCGACTTTGCCAAATGCCTGGGCTATTAATTCTCCAATGGTGTCGTCGTTATTGGCAGAAATGGCGGCAACTTGTTTTATTTTTTCTGAAGAATCCCCAACTTCCTGTGCTTGTTTTTTAAGGTCGGCTACAATAGCGTCAACAGCTTTGTCGATACCTCTTTTAAGGTCCATTGGGTTAGCACCCGCAGTAACGTTTTTAAGGCCCTCTTTTACGATTGCCTGGGCAAGTACGGTTGCAGTTGTTGTACCATCTCCGGCAAGGTCGTTGGTTTTAGAGGCTACTTCTTTTACCATTTGCGCTCCCATGTTTTCAAGCGCATCTTCCAATTCGATTTCCTTTGCAACAGAAACACCGTCTTTTGTTACTTGTGGGGCACCAAAGGATTTGTTTATAATTACATTACGTCCTTTAGGGCCTAAGGTTACTTTTACTGCATTTGCCAAAGCGTCAACACCGCGCTTTAGTCCGTCGCGTGCCTGAATGTCAAATTTTATATCTTTTGCCATGATTTTATTTGCTTTATGCCTAAAGTTGTTGTGCTTTAAGCTTGTTTAACTTGTTATTAGATTTTTGTTTTAAGTTTTTGTAGCGAATTGCAAGCTTAAACAATTGCAAGAATATCGCTTTCACGCATAATTAGGTAGTCTGTACCTTCAAGCTTTAGTTCGGTACCTGCGTATTTCCCGTATAAAACAGTATCGCCAACTTTTACAGTTACTTTTTCGTCTTTAGTACCTGGGCCTACTGCTACCACGGTTCCCTTCTGAGGTTTTTCTTTGGCGTTGTCTGGGATAATAATTCCTGAAGCCGTTTTAGTTTCAGCTGCTAAGGGCTCTATAAGAACTCTGTCTGCAAGTGGTTTAATGTTTAACTTCGACATATTTTTTAATATTTGATTAATTAATTTTAAAATTTACTTTCAAGTAAGAGGCAGAAATTATGCCATTGAAAGGAAACTGACAATTTTACTCACTTAAGTGTATATGGTTGCATATTTTGTCGTATACGGTAGGGAAGGGAGCCGTTTTTAGGGCTTTTATGACTGGTGACAGTTATTTTGGGCAATAAAAAATGCCAGCTTAGTGACAAGCTGGCATTTTTTATATGGGATTATATTTTTATTGTGCTTCTGTAGTGTCTGTAGTGGTATTGGCTGGTGCTTGTTGCTCAGCAGCAGGCAAGGATGTGCTTGGTGCCGTATTTTCAACATCGCTGTTTTCCAGCAATTTTGAGTCGGACGTATTGTTGTTTGACATTAATGTAATGTTTGACAGCAAGATTAAAGCTACCAAAACAGTTGCCAAAGTCCAGGTGCTTTTGTCCAAGAAGTCTCCTGTTTTTTTAACACCGCCAACTATTTGGCTACCGCCACCTCCAAAAGAAGAAGACAGCCCGCCTCCTTTAGGGTTTTGCACCATAATCACTAAAACTAACAAAAAGGCTACTATTATAATTAGCACCAAAAAAATTGAAAATGTACTCATTTCTATATCAATTACTTTCTTTTAATTTCTTTATTGCATTAATTTGGTCTGCAAAGAAACCACTTTTTTCCGGATATTTCAAACTTAAAATTTTATATGCCTGAATTGCTTTTTTATACTTCTTTTGTTCCAAGTATACCCGGGCCAAAGTTTCGGTCATAAGCTCGCTTTTTTCAACCATGTTCTCTTTGGCTAGGTTTACTTTGCTTATTTTATCGCTAACCGGGGGTATTTTTGGGTTGTTTTCTATAAATTTATCAATAAGTTTTAATTTTCCTTCAATGGAAGATTTTTTTTCTTTTTTTGTTTCCAGCGTTTTCTCTTGGGCCTGTTCGTTTCTATTTACGGGTTTGGCTGTAGAGGAAAGCTGCATCCATTCTGTGAATGAATGTGTTTCGGAGCGGTCAAATTCCAAAGGTTTGCCCAGTTGTAGGTTATTGTGGTTCTTCTCCGGCTCTTCTTCATCATCAATTTGCCCGTCTTCTTTTTTTGGCTGAAACAATTCGGGATCCATTACGGCATGGGCATTTACCTCATTAAAGTCAAAAGATGTTTTATTGTTCCTTATAATGAGTTCTTCGGCATCTACGTTTATGGCATACAATTCTTCATTGGCCGTTTGCAGGGTTATTTTTTTTGCAATGGCATGCTGGTTAAATTCCTTTGACGTGATATATTCAAAAAGTATGGAACGGTCGGTGGTATATGCGGCGGTAGATTTTAGCGCTGCATTGTATTTAAAACTTTCCCCGTCTTTTAGCGCTTTTAAGTAAATGGCGCGTACCGCCTGAAAATAAGGGTACTCCTCGATAATCTTTTTAAGGGAATCGACATGTTCCTGTGAAATATTTTCAGGTTTTTGTAATAGATGAGAAAAATCAGATACGTTCATGCATTACCAGTTTGCCAGGGTTTCGTTAAAAATGTCTTGCGTAATTCTTTCAAATATTTCTTCGTGCGCCGTTTGTTTTACCGTTACCAATTGTGTCGCTGCCGGATAATCGTAAAAGAAGGAGAATTTCCTTTCAAAGTCTTCTTCCGGGTTGTCTGCATTAAAAAAGCGAACGTTCACACCAATTGTAAGCCTATTCTGCGCAGCGGTCTGGTCGGCCGTGGCCGACATGGGGGAGACGCGGTAATCTGTAATTTCGCCTTCATAAATCAAATCGGCGTTTCGGTTTACCAATTGCAAATTGGTCTGGTTTACAATCAAGTCCTGTAAGGCGTTGGTAAAATCGTAATCCAGTCCCGGCTCCACAATGGGGGCTTCGTTTCTAAAAAAGTTTACCTGAAAGGTTTCTGCGGTGGTGTTTACCCCTGTAAAAGAGTATGGGCCGCAACCTTGCATTGTTATTATTGCTATAAAAAGTACAAAAATTTTTTTCATGTTACTGAAGCAGGGTGTTTAATTTTTTAGTTTCAATTGATAAATTTAATTGGGTTTGCCCTTCGGGATTAATTGTTATAAATCATATTGTTTGATTTTCCGGTAAAGTGTGCGTTCGGAAATTCCCAGTTCGGTAGCTGCCGCTTTTCTTTTCCCTTTATTGCGCTCCAAAGCCTTTTTTATTAATTCTAATTCTTTATCGTGCAGGGAAAGGGTTTCTTCCTCTTCGATTTCTTCGGCAAAATGGTATTTGTCTTCAACAACGGGTGGTTGCGGATTGCTTTTTTGGTGTTCTATTTGAAGGATTTCCATGGCATCTTCCTCGTCGGCCTGCTCGTAATCTATTTCGCTTTCGTTTCCGTAGATTTTATTGATGAGCGTTTTGTTTTCCTGTTGCACCTTCTCTCCGTTATTGCCGTCTTTCATTAATTCCAGGGTGAGTTTTTTTAGGTCGTTGAGGTCGCCTTTCATATCAAAAAGAATTTTGTACAAAATTTCCCTTTCACTGCTAAAGTCGCTTTCCGATTTCTGGTTTTTTATAACAGCGGGCAGGTTGCTCCCTGCATCGGGAAGGTAACTGCGGAGCGTTTCATACGTAATACTCCTGTTTTGTTCCAAAACGGAAATTTGCTCGGCAATATTGCGTAGCTGGCGCACATTTCCGGACCATCTGTATTTGTTTAGCAGTTTAATGGCATCGTCTTCCAAGCGGATTGTGGGCATTTTGTATTTCTGTGCAAAATCCGAAGCGAATTTCCTGAATAATAAATGAATGTCGTCTTTGCGCTCGCGAAGCGGTGGCAAGTGTATTTCAACGGTGCTTAAACGGTAATATAGGTCTTCGCGAAACTTTTCTTTCTCAATGGCTTCAAACATGTTGATGTTGGTTGCGGCTACAATCCTGACATCTGTTTTTTGAACTTTTGAAGAACCTACTTTTAGGAATTCCCCATTTTCCAAAACCCTGAGCAAACGTACTTGGGTGGTTAACGGAAGCTCGCCCACTTCGTCTAAAAAAATAGTACCGCCATCGGCTTCTTCAAAATAACCGCTCCGTGTTTGTGTGGCTCCTGTAAACGCCCCTTTTTCGTGCCCGAATAATTCAGAATCTATAGTTCCTTCGGGAATGGCGCCACAGTTTACGGCAATAAATTTCCCGTGTTTTCTGTGCGATAGGGAATGGATTATTTTGGGCAAAGCCTCTTTTCCAACCCCACTTTCCCCGGTGATGAGCACCGAAATGTCTGTTGGAGCCACCTGAATGGCCTTTTCGATGGCACGATTTAGTTTGATGTCGTTGCCAATAATGCCAAAACGTTGTTTGATAGCCTGGACGCTTTCCATGTTTTATTTTGTTTTGTTGAGGATTTCCTGTTAATTGTTTTCAGAATATCCAACGGCTTCGCCAATTAGCGTTGCCGCGGTACATTCGTTTATCTTAACGTTGACAAATTCTCCTATTTTATAGCTTTCTTTTGGGAAAACAACTACAGTATTTTGCGTATTTCTGCCCATCCAGTGTGCATTAGATTTTTTTGAAGTCCCTTCAATAAGAACTTCTTCTGTTTTGCCTACATGCTGTTGTGTGCGGTACAGCGCGTGTTTTTGCTGAAGATTGATAATTTCTGTCAATCGTCGTTTTTTAACTTCCTCTGGAACGTCATCTTCCATTTTTCTTTCGGCTAAAGTTCCCGGGCGTTCCGAATAGGCAAACATAAAGCCGAAATCGTATTTTACATATTCCATCAGCGATAAGGTGTCTTGATGGTCTTCTTCTGTCTCGGTAGGGAATCCGGCAATCATATCCTGAGAAATGGCACAATCGGGGATAATGTTACGGATGTTGTCGATCAGTTCAAAATATTCTTCGCGGGTATGAAGCCTGTTCATTTCCTTTAAAATCCGGTTGCTGCCGCTTTGCACCGGAAGGTGAATGTATTTACAGATATTGTTGTGTTTCGCCATGGTTTCAATAACATCCAAAGTCATGTCCTGTGGATTGGAAGTTGAAAAACGGATGCGCATTTTAGGTTGTGCTTCGGCAACCAATGCCAATAGACCGGAAAAATTTACGGCCGTGGCTTTTTGCATATCGGTAGCCTTGTCGTAATCTTTTTTAAGGCCGCCCCCATACCATAAATAGCTGTCTACGTTTTGCCCTAAAAGTGTTATTTCTTTAAAGCCCCTGTCCCAAAGATCGTTTACTTCGTCTAAAATTGATTGCGGGTCGCGGCTTCGTTCTCTTCCTCTGGTAAAAGGCACAACACAAAACGTACACATATTGTCGCAACCGCGTGTAATGGAAACAAAGGCACTTACGCCGTTGCTGTTTAAACGCACCGGGGCAACGTCGCCATAGGTTTCTTCTTTAGAAAGGATAACGTTTACGGCATTTCTTCCTTCGTCTATTTCCTGTACTAAATTGGGGAGGTCTTTGTAGGCATCGGGCCCCACGACCATATCTACAATTTTTTCTTCTTCGAGAAACTTGCTTTTTAGCCGTTCTGCCATACAGCCCAACACGCCAACTTTCATTTTTGGGTTAATGCGCTTTACGGCATTAAATTTCTCCAAGCGCTTGCGGACGGTTTGTTCGGCCTTGTCCCGAATGGAACATGTGTTTACCAAAACCAAATCGGCTTCTTCCATTTGCTGGGTTGTATTAAACCCTTCTTTGGCAAGAATGGAAGCTACAATTTCGCTATCGGAAAAATTCATCTGGCAGCCGTAACTCTCTATATAAAGCTTGCGGTTGTTTGCCTTGTTTTGTTCTAGGACCAAACTGTTCCCCTGTTGTTTTTCGTCAATGATCTTCTCCATTGTATCCTTAAAAAATCAATTTGTGTGCAAAGATATGATTAAAATTATTCTAGTGACAAATTGTCAGCGTAATTTTAACGCAACTTTTCAATGAATTCAATTTAAAGAAACGGTCATTTTTATCTTTGTTTTCTTAGTTATATGATGAAAAAACCTATTTTTGGGCAATAAACCATCAAAAAAAACAAACATTAATGAACTTTTCTTCCGTACTATCAAGGATAGAGCGTAACAATCCGCTAGATTTTGGAAATATATTCAGCAAATCAATAGACCTCTTTAAAAAAACTTGGGGTCAAGGGGTGCTTTTGGTTGTAGCAACCATTATTTTAATGATCCCAGCTATGATTATTCTGTATATCCCTATTATAGGGGCGGCCGTTGTGGGCTCGAACAACCCAGAGATGCAAGCAGGAAATGTTTCTCCCTGGACCATGCTCCCCTTCTTTTTATTGCTAATCCCGGTTATGTTGGTTATGCAAACCGTAATGCTTGGCTTAATGGCGGGTTATTATAAAATGGTGCACAAAAGGGATATGGATATGGAAACGTCTACGGGCGATATGTTTGTATTTCTTAAAGGTATATATTTAAAAAAATTGTTCACACTTTCTTTTTTTAGTATTGGCATAGCTTTGTTGGCCGCTTTATTGTGTTATTTCCCCGTTATATACGTATCGGTGCCATTGGCATTTGTTTCGGTAGTATTTGCTTTTAATCCGGAATTATCACCAAAGGAAATTATTAAGCTTTGCTTTAAACTGGGCAATAAAAAATGGTTGATTTCTTTTGGGTTGATATTTATAAGTGGCTTTTTGGCTCAGCTGGTCGGGATGCTCCTATGCGGAATAGGCATCTTCTTTACGGCATCGTTTGCATATTTGCCGGTTTATCAGGTCTACAAAGAAACTGTAGGTTTTGAAGACGAAGACGAAATTGGGCAAATAGGAACCTCTGAGGTTTAACCCTCTTTTGCATGCTTATTTGTACAGCTTGATTTATTGTAAATAAAAAGCGACATCATAATACATAAGGTGCTATTGATCTCTTTTTAAAGATGTTTTTATGTCCTTTAAAGTGTGCTTTGTATTGCAAATTAAAAATTCTGTATACTTTTGTACTCTTAAAAAATGGCTTATGGCAAAGAATTTGGTTATCGTTGAGTCTCCTGCTAAAGCGAAAACTATCGAGAAATTTCTTGGAAAAGATTATAAGGTAGCTTCGAGTTTTGGGCATATAGCAGACCTTCCTTCAAAAGAATTAGGAGTAGATGTAGAAAAGGATTTTAAGCCTAAATACATTGTTTCTTCTGATAAGAAATCGGTTGTAAAAAAATTGAAAGACCTTGTTAAAAGTGCCGAAACAGTTTGGCTGGCAAGTGATGAAGACCGGGAAGGAGAGGCTATTGCATGGCATTTGGCAGAAGAACTTAAATTGGATAAAGACAAAACCAAACGTATTGTTTTCAACTCCATTACCAAAAACGCTATCCAGAAAGCTATTGAAAACCCTCGCTCCATAGATTACAATCTTGTAAATGCCCAGCAGGCAAGAAGGGTCTTGGATAGGCTGGTGGGTTACGAGCTGTCTCCCGTTCTCTGGAAAAAAATTAAAACGGGGCTTTCGGCAGGACGCGTACAATCGGTTTCCGTACGCCTTATAGTAGAAAGGGAACGCGAAATAAAAGAATTTACCCCCGAGGCATCCTTTAGGATTGTCGCCGAGTTTAAAAATGAAGAAGGAAAAACGTTTAAGGCAAGACTTGGCAAAACATTTAAGACAAAGGAAGAAGCCAAAGCTTTTTTAGACAATAATATAAGTGCCCGCTTTAAAATTGCCGATCTGGATACAAAACCGGCAAAGAAAAGTCCGGCGGCACCGTTTACAACATCAACGCTTCAGCAGGAAGCATCAAGGAAACTTTATTTTTCGGTAGCCAAGACCATGAACATGGCCCAGCGTTTGTATGAAGCTGGACTTATAACTTATATGAGGACAGATAGTGTAAACCTTTCCGGCGAAGCTATTGAAGCGGCTAAAAACGAAATTGTAAAATCATACGGGGAAGAATTTAGTAAACCAAGAAATTATTCCAATAAATCCAAAGGGGCGCAAGAGGCTCACGAAGCAATACGCCCAACAGACATGTCACGCCACAGGGTTCAAATAGAGCGCGACCAAGCACGTTTGTATGAGTTGATATGGAAACGCACACTGGCTTCCCAAATGAGCGATGCCAAATTGGAACGTACCAATGTAAAAATAGAGGCAGATAAGCATGGCGAACTTTTTACTGCCAACGGGGAGGTTTTAAAGTTTGAAGGTTTCCTAAAAGTTTATCTGGAAGGTACCGATGAAGAAGATGAAGAACAAGCAGGAATGTTACCAGCCCTAAAAGTTGGTGAAAATGTATACGAAAATTTCATAACCGCAACCGAACGTTTTACAAGGCCCCCATACAGGTATACAGAAGCATCATTGGTGAAAAAATTAGAAGAATTGGGTATTGGGCGTCCATCTACATATGCGCCAACCATTTCTACCATTCAAAATCGTGGATATGTAGACAGAGGTACAATCGATGGAGAAGAACGCAAGTATCTTCAGTATACATTAGAAAATAGTAAAGTCAAAGAAGAAACGCTTACCGAAAATGTGGGCTCGGATAAAGGGAAATTGGTGCCAACGGATATTGGAATGATTGTAAATGACTTCTTGGTAAACCATTTTGCGGGAATTCTTGATTACAACTTTACGGCAAAGGTCGAACAAAGTTTCGATGATATTGCTTCCGGGGAAGAAGACTGGACACAAATGATTGAATCGTTTTATAAAGATTTTCACCCCAATGTAATAGATGTGGAAGAAAATGCCGAAAGGGAAAGCGGAGAGCGCATTTTGGGGAAAGACCCAAGTACCGGTCGCCAGTTGAGCGTGCGTTTAGGGCGTTTTGGGCCAATGGCTCAAATAGGGACCGCCGATGAAGAAGAAAAGCCAAAGTTTGCAAGTTTATTACCAGATCAGTCCATAGATACCATTTCTTATGAAGAAGCGTTGGACCTGTTTAAACTTCCGCGCAAGTTAGGGGTTTACGAAGGCGATGAGGTTGAAGTAAACGTAGGGCGTTTTGGTCCGTATGTACGCTTTGGAAAGAATTTTGTTTCGCTCGAAAAAGGAGAAGACGTTTTTGATGTCGATATGGAGCGTGCCAAGGAGCTTATCTCCCAAAAGAAAAAAGCCGATGCGCCAATTGCAAGCTATAAAGGAAAAGAAGTAACCAAAGGCAAAGGGCGTTTTGGACCGTTTATAAAATGGGATGGAATGTTTGTAAACGTTAATAAAAAGTATGACTTTGACAACCTTTCCCAGCAGGATATCGAGGAGCTTATTGAAGACAAGCTTAAAAAAGAGCGTGAAAAAGTAATTCAGAACTGGGAAGAAGAAGGGATAAGGATAGAAAAAGCCCGTTGGGGGCGTTTTAACCTTATTAAAGGAAAAACCAAAATAGAACTTACCAAAGATACCGACGTAGCAAGCTTAAGTCTGGATCAGGTCAAGGAAATAATCGAGAAGAAAGCCCCGAAGAAAAAAACGGCAACAAAAAAGAAAGCTAAAACAAAAAAATAAAATAGATGAATGTTGAATTTTTGTCGCCGGTAAAGAGCATGGTTTTGGCGCATAACGAATTATTGCCAAAACAGGCTCTTGGAAGAACAATAAGCATTCATACCGAAAAAGAGGGGTTTCCAGGGCTCGAAAATATACAGATAGCCATTATTGGCATTAACGAATCCCGAAGCGAACATATAGAAAACAAGGAAGAAGTCGACCTTGCCTCTGTACGGTTGGAATTTTACAAGCTCTTTGCCGGTAACTGGCATGGTAAAATTGCAGACCTCGGCGATATCCAACCGGGCAACACATTGACCGATACGTATTACGCAGTAAGTTCTATTGTAGCCGATCTTCTTAAAAAAAATATTATCCCGATAATTATTGGCGGAAGTCAGGACCTAACATATGCCGCATACCGCGCATATGATAAAATGGAGCAAATGGTAAACTTGGTTTCCATAGATAGTAAGTTCGATTTCAGTGCCTCCGATGAGTTGATAACCGAAAGTGCCTATATGAGCAAGATTATAATGGAGCAACCCAATAATTTGTTCAATTTTTCCACGGTAGGCTATCAAACATATTTTAATGCCCAAGAAGAGATAGACCTCATGGAAAAGCTGTTCTTTGATGCCTACCGCTTGGGCGAAGTTGTAAACGATATTACCATAGTAGAGCCCGTATTTAGGGATGCCGATTTGGTAAGCCTAGATGTAACGGCCATAAAGGCGGCAGAGCTGGGGCATGCGCCCAGTACCCACCCGAACGGTTTTGACGGGAGAGAGATATGTGCCATAGCCAGATATGCGGGTATAAGCGACAAAGTAACGGCCTTCGGGGTGTTTAACTATAAAAATACCGTGCAGTGCGCACAATTAACCTCACAAATTCTTTGGTATTTTATTGAAGGATACAATTTTAGAAAAAAAGATTACCCTTTTACGTCAATTGCCAATTATGTCAAGTATATCGTGCCTTTAGACGATATGGACATATGCTTTTTTAAGAGCAATATTTCAGGTAGATGGTGGATAGAAGTGCCGCAAATAGAAAATTTGAATAATAAATTAAAAAGACATACGTTATTACCTTGCACACATAAAGAATATCTCGAAGCCAGCAATGGGGTAGTGCCCGAAAGATGGTGGAAAGCATATAAAAAAATGTTAGTGTAATGACCATAGAAATAACACGATATTTTAAATTGACTGTGTTTTATGGGCATTTGACAACAAAAATTAAGAGTTTATTGTTTTTTTGAAATTTATTAAATAGGTTTACCATCTTAAATCTAAGAATGTAATTTAACCTCAATTATGTATATGAAAAAGCTATTTCTATTAGCATCTGTTACATTAATATTAACCAGCTGTGGTTCTAATGACAGAGGAGAATTAGTTGGCGTTAGCGGAAAAAAATGGCATCCCGAGAAGCCCTACGGAATGTCACTTGTCCCAGGAGGTGCCTTCATAATGGGTAGGTCTGAAGAAGACATGGCCGATGTTCTCAATGCTCCAACCAAAACCGTAACCGTACGTTCATTCTATATGGACGAGACCGAGATTACAAATAGCGAATACCGCCAGTTTGTAGAGTGGGTAAAAGATTCTATTGTTCGTACCAAATTGGCCATTTTGTCCGATGAACTCGGGGAAATCCCCGGAAATGGTGGAATAGGCGAGTATGCATTTAAAGATGCAGACACAACCGACCTTTCCGAATACGAAAAATACATGCTTTTCAACTATTCCGGAATGGGAGAGACAGGATACGAAGGAAGACGCTTGAATAAGGATGTAGACCTTATTTGGGACGTTTCGGAATATCCCGATGAGTACTATACAGAGGTTATGGATACAATGTACATTCCTGTGGAAGAATCGTACAACGGGCAACGCACTATAGACGTTACAAAATTAAAGTTTCAATACGACTGGATGGATATTCAGGCGGCTGCCAGGGCAAAAGGCGGCGGGAAACGTAAAGACTTTATCAAGCACGAAGAAGTATTGGTATATCCAGATACGACTGCATGGATAAAAGATTTTAGCTATTCATACAACGAACCGATGCACAACGACTATTTTTGGAGTGAAGCATACAGCGATTACCCGGTAGTTGGTGTTTCTTGGAAACAAGCAAAAGCATTTTGTGCATGGAGGACAAAATATAAAAACGATTATCAAAAAGAAAAAGGAGACCAATTTGTAAATCAGTTTAGGTTACCAACAGAAGCCGAATGGGAATATGCCGCCAGAGGAGGAATTGAATCTGGAACATATCCTTGGGGTGGGCCTTATATTTTAAATAATAGAGGGTGCTTCATGGCCAACTTCAAGCCGTTAAGGGGCGATTACGCAGCAGATCAATCGCTTTATACGGTCGAAGCCGACTCATACGACCCCAACGATTATAACTTATATAACATGGCCGGTAACGTTTCTGAATGGACAAACTCTTCATACGACCCCAATTCGTACGAGTATGTTTCTACAATGAACCCTAATACTTATGATGGCGAAAACAAACGTAAGGTTATTAGAGGTGGATCGTGGAAAGATGTGGCTTACTTTTTACAGGTAAGTACAAGAGATTATGAATATCAGGATTCTGCTAGGAGCTATATTGGCTTTAGAACAGTTCAAGATTATATGGGTACAGAAGCTACCCAAAACTAAACCTAATCCAAATACTACTTATTAATAACTTAACTAAAAATTTTTATTACTATGGCACAATCAAAATCAACTAAGAAATTATTTAACATGGCCTACGGGCTTGGAGCATCAGTGGTGATTATTGGTGCGTTATTTAAAATTTTACACTGGGAGTTTGGTCCCATTAACGGAGGATTGTTACTGGCTATCGGCCTTATTACCGAAGCATTGATATTTGCTATCTCTGCTTTCGAACCTGTAGACGACGATTTGGACTGGACATTGGTTTATCCAGAATTGGCAGGTGGATCTGGTATTGCCAGAAAAAAAGATGCATTGGAGATTAAAGAAGCCGAAGGGCAACTTTCTAAGAAATTAGACGATATGCTTAAAGAAGCCAAAATAGATTCGGCATTAATGTCGAGCCTTGGGGACAGCATCAGAAATTTCGAAGGTGCCGCAAAAAATATTTCCCCTACCGCAGAAGCATTGACTTCAACAAAAAGATATAGCGAAGAGCTTTCATTGGCCGCTGCGCAAATGGAATCGTTAAACAGCTTGTATAAAGTTCAATTGGACAGTGCAAACAGGCAGGCCGCTATTCAGGAAGAAGTAGCTGCAAATGCTGGAAAGCTAAAAGATCAAATGGAGTCTTTAACAACAAACTTGTCTTCGTTAAATGGTGTATATGGCGGAATGCTTTCTGCTATGAACAGACCGGCCAATTAATTGAGTTTTATTGAAATTATAACTAAACATTAAAACCGATTAAGATATGGCAGCAGGAAATTTATCACCACGTCAAAAGATGATTAACCTTATGTATTTGGTTTTCATTGCAATGTTGGCGTTGAATATGAGTAAAGAGGTTTTGTCGGCTTTCGGACTTTTAAACGAGAAGCTTACAAACTTTAATAATAAAGCCACTGAACGTAATGCAGCTGCTTTTGCAGATTTAAAATTGAAATCTACAGAGCAACCCGAAAAATACGAAGCATTATTTGGTGAAGTGGAAAAGATCAAACAGACATCGGGGAGTTTCAACAGTTACCTGGACAGCTTAAAATCTCAAATGGTAGCCAATATAGCCCCCGAAGACCGAAGCGATTATGAAGTAATGGACAAATCCGACTTTTTGGATCAGGCATTTTTTCAAGGAGATCGTTATTCCGCAGAAGGACAGAAATTTGTAAACTATATCGATAATTTTAGAACCAGTACTATTGAAACCATCAATAAAATACCTGATTCTTTAATGAAACCTTCTCAAAAAGCCAGTTTGGTGGGGTCTATAGAAACCCGCTTTTTTACCGGCGATGAGAATGGAAAGGTCGAAAACAGAGACGGACGTCCTGTGGAATGGTTAAATTATCATTACGAAGGGTTTCCTTTAGTAGCATCTTTAACCAAAGTTACTTTGTTGCAATCTGACATTAAGACGACGCAAGACGAAATCTTAAAGGCAATGTTGCAGGGGCAAATGACTTCCGACCTTTCAATGACCAATTACACCACCTTGTTGGAGCAACCAAAATCTGCTTACTATCAAGGTGAAAAATTTGACGGGTCCATCGTTCTTGGAAGAAAAGACGCTACCACACGTCCAAACGAAGTTAAGTTGAAGTTGGACGGAAGGGACCTAAAGGAAAATGAAGATTACGTAATAGAAGACGGTCGCGTTAAACTTACGGTAAATGCCGGAAGTGCCGGAGACCATACTATTGAAGGTAATTTGATATTTAAGCAAGAAGGTGAAGAAATCGAGGTGCCCGTTTCGCAAAAATTTGCAACCATTACAAAGCCAAATGCGGCAGTAATATCGGCAGATAAAATGAACGTGGTATACCGTGGGGTTTCCAACCCGATTACCATATCAATTCCTGGTATTCCCGATAATAAAGTAAGTGCTTCCGCTTCTGGATTGAAGAAAGTTTCAGGCAGCAAATATGCAATGAACCCGGGAACCGGAAGAACGGTAACCATTTCTGCTAGCGGAACCTTGCCAGATGGACAACGTGTGTCTTCATCGTCAGAATTTAGGATTAAAGATATTCCACGTCCTTCAGGAACGGTAAGAGGGGAGTACGGCGAAATAAAAATGCCTAGAAACAACCTTGAAATATCAACCGTTGGAGCTATGCTGGAAGATTTCGACTTCGACTTAAACTTGGCCATCAGCGGATTCAAATTTAAAGTTCCAGGACAGCCAACCGTTCAGGTAAGAGGTAATAAACTGGATGGCCGTGCCAAGTCTGCACTAAAAAGAGCCGGAAGGGGCGAAGCCGTACAGATTTTTGATATTGAAGCTTACATTACCAATAACAGGTCGTATAAACTTAAAAAAGTTTCTCCTGTTGTTGTGGAGCTAACAAATTAATAAAAGATAAATGTTATGAATTGGAAGCGCATTTTATTAACTATAATAACAGTTTTAGTTTCTGCTTTAAGTTTTGGCCAAGCAAATTTGCTTAATGCAAAAACGCCGGACGAAGTAGGAGTGAAAACAGAAGACCAAATCGAGGCCGATAACGATGAGCCTCTACCATATGGATACGTAGACGACAGGGACATTCTCTGGTCTAAAACCGTATGGGAAACAATCGACTTGGACGAACGTATTAATTTCCCGTTCTATTATCCTATAGATACCATAGATATCGGGAGCGACCGTAGGTCTTTGTACGATGTTCTTATCAAAAATATTAAAAACGGAAACTTACAAGATGTATATGTAGATTCTTATTTTACCGAAAAGCGTAAATTCGGCGATTTAAGTGCTACCTTACAAAAAGTAGATACAACCGATCTTGGATACGAACAATTAAATGCCGGGGAGCAAGTTTCTGCTGAATACATCAACAGAAGAAACCTTACCGCTGCCGATATTCAGGAATGGCGTATAAAAGGTGTTTGGTATTTTGATAAGCGTCAAGGAGAACTTAAATACCGTTTGTTGGGGTTGGCTCCGGTAGCACCGGATGTTAACTTTATAGACAGTGAAGATTCTGACCTTGTTGAGCTGTTTTGGGTATGGTTTCCTAGTGCCAGAGAGATCCTACACGAAGCAAAAGCTTTTAACAACCAAAATTCGGCCAGGCCTATTTCGTTCGATCAATTGTTGAATGCCAGACGTTTTAACGCGGTAATCTACAAAGAAGAAAACGTACAAGGCGATAGGTCTGTTAAAGATTACATTCCAGATAATGCCATGTTCCAGCTCTTGGAGTCGCAACGATTAGAAGAGAAAATAAGGGACAAGGAACAGGATATGTGGAGTTACTAAATTTATATTTTGATTCCAATTCAAAACAAAATAACATTAAAAACCACGCATTGCGTGGTTTTTTCTTTTTAACAAATGCTATTTTTGTAACATGGTAGATTATATAATTGTTGGAATTGGGCTTGGGGGCATTGCCTTTTGCGAGCAATTGGAAAAAAACAATAAGTCGTTTATAGTTTTTGATGATAATTCCCAGCAATCTTCCAATGTAGCCGGAGGGATGTATAACCCTGTTATTTTAAAGCGTTTTACAGAAGTTTGGAAAGCTAAGGAACAATTGGAGCTGTTGGACCACTTTTACAAAACTATTGAAGAAAAGATTTCAGAAAAAATAAATTATAAAATTCCGGTTTTAAGAAGGTTTGTATCTGTTGAAGAACAGAACATGTGGTTTGAAGCTTCCGACAAGCCCTCGTTACAGCCTTTTATTTCTACCCAACTTGTTAAAAACAACAATAATTGCATAGATGCCCCTCTTGGTTATGGAGAAGTGCTGCATACCGGAAGGGTAGATACCGATTTATTACAGCAGTCTTATACCGAATATTTAAACAATGGGGAGAAACTTCGTAAAGAGCGGTTTGAGTATAGCCTTTTAAAAGCCAATGACGGCTTTTTGGGATACAAAGACATAATGGCGAGACATATTGTTTTTTGTGAAGGATTTGGACTGAAAGGCAATCCGTACTTTAATTATTTACCGTTAAACGGGACCAAAGGTGAGCTGTTGGAAATAGAAGCGCCCGGGCTAAAGTTGGATTTTGTGCTAAAATCTTCCGTATTTATTATTCCGCTAAAAAACGACCTGTATAAAATTGGCGCCACATACAAATGGAAGGATAAGTCTAATACGCCTACAGAAGAATCCAGGAAGGAATTGGAAGAAAAGCTTAGAACCTTTTTTAAATGCAATTATAAAGTGGTAAACCATGTGGCCGGAATACGCCCAACGGTAACAGACAGGAAGCCATTAATAGGCAAGCATCCAAAGTACAAAAATAATTATGTGCTGAATGGTCTGGGGAGCCGTGGAGTTATGATTGCCCCGTATGTAGCTCAAAAATTATTCGATTATATCGAGCGCGGAACATTACTGGATACCGAGATTGACATTGCGCGTTTTCAAAAAAAATGGAAAGGGTAATTTGGTTAATGCTTTGCGCATAACAATCTCTATTTCCGTAAAACCAATCTTTTATGCTTGCGAAGCTTGATGTTTTTCTACTGCTTTGGGATCGTATTTAAAGAAAAAATTAATCCATATATTTCTGGACAAACGCATAATTATGGGCATAAAAACAACCAAGGTGCCTATAATGGCATAAAAAGCAGTTTTTACGCTGGTACCAATAAAAAGATAAGAAATTACAAAAGCAGCTACCGCAAATGCGGTACCAACACCATAACTTACATACATGGCCCCGTAAAAAAAGGAAGGTTCTATTTTATATTTCGTACCGCAGTGAGAGCAATGCTCGTTCATATGGATGGTCTCGCTGGGATTGTACATGTTTTTGCTTACATACATGCTTTCTTCTTGGCATTTAGGACAACTTCCTGTTAAAATACTGTATAATTTGCTTCCTTTTTTTAACATTTGCAGAAATTTTATGTAAAAATACTATTTTCTAGTATTGTTTCATGTAACAATTATTGCAAAAATGTTGAACGTCCACAACCTTTCTATCTCTTTTGGGGGAGAATATTTATTTGAAGAAATTGCTTTTAGGCTAAACGCAGGAGACCGGGTTGGGTTAATTGGGAAAAATGGTGCCGGAAAATCCACAATGCTCAAGTTGCTATCAAAAGAAATGGAACCCGACAGCGGCGTGATTTCTACTGATAAAGATGTTAAAATTGGCTTTTTAAAACAGGATATCGATTTTGAATTGGGGAATACCGTTTTAGAAGAATCGTATCAGGCCTTTGAAGAAATAAAAGCCATGGAGCTTCAGCTGGATAAAATTAATAACCAACTTGCCGAAAGAACCGATTACGAAAGCGAGTCTTACAACCAGCTCATGATCGATTTAAGCGACCTAACACACCGCTACGAAATAATGGGCGGCTATAATTACCAAGGAAAAACAGAGCGTGTATTATTGGGGCTGGGTTTTAAACGCGAAGATTTCAATAAGCTTACAGATACTTTTTCGGGTGGGTGGCGTATGCGTATCGAGCTTGCTAAGTTATTGCTTCAAGACAATGATGTGCTTTTGCTGGATGAGCCCACAAACCATTTGGACATAGAATCCATTATTTGGCTGGAACAGTTTTTAAGGTCCTACGGCGGTGTTGTTGTGATAGTTTCCCACGATAAAATGTTTTTGGACAATGTTACAAACCGGACGATTGAAATTTCTTTAGGAAAGGCTTACGATTACAACAAAGCTTATTCCGAATATTTAGAACTCCGCTCTGAAATGCGGGAATTACAGCTAAATGCACAAAAAAATCAAGAAAAGCAAATTCAGCAAACCGAAAAGCTCATTGAAAAATTCCGTGCAAAAGCCTCAAAGGCCTCCATGGCACAATCGTTAATTAAAAAACTGGACAAGGTAGAACGGATTGAGGTAGATGAAGAAGACACCGCAGTAATGAAGGTACGCTTCCCGGTATCTATTCAGCCGGGAAAAGTTGTGGTTGAGGCCGAAGATGTGGGGAAGAATTATGGCAACAAGGAAGTCTTAAAAGGCGTTGACATGCTTATAGAAAGAAATTCCAAAACAGCATTTGTAGGCCAAAACGGGCAGGGAAAAACAACGTTGGCAAAAATTATTGTAGACGAGATAAAGCATACCGGAAAATTAAAGCTGGGCCATAATGTGCAATTGGGGTATTTTGCCCAAAACCAGGCCGAATATCTGGATGGGGAAAAGACCATTCTAGATACCATGTTGGATGAAGCCCGAGACGATAACCGGTCTAAAGTGCGCGATATGCTGGGCTCTTTTTTGTTTAGGGGAGATGATGTTGATAAAAAGGTAAAAGTATTGTCGGGTGGGGAAAGGAACAGGCTGGCACTTTGTAAAATGCTCTTGCATCCGTTTAATGTGTTGGTTATGGACGAACCTACAAACCATTTGGACATTAAATCTAAAAATGTTTTAAAGGAGGCCCTGAAGAATTTTGAAGGGACTTTAATTTTGGTTTCGCACGACCGTGATTTCTTGCAGGGTTTAACAGATAGTGTTTATGAGTTTAGGGACAAAAAAATAAAGCAGTTCCTGGGCGATATTAACTATTACTTGGAACAAAGAAAGGTAGAAGATTTTAGGGAAGTAGAGAAAAAAACAAAAGTTGTAGCCGAAAAGGTCGAGAAAAAAGAAAAAAAGCTATCTTTTGAAGAGCAGAAAGCCTTAAAAACATTGAGTAACAAAATTAGCAAGCTCGAAACCAATATTGCAGATCTTGAAAAAGAAATAGCGGTTATCGACAAAAAATTGCTTACAAACTATGATGAAATGGTAGCCGAGCCAGGTTTTTTTGAAGCATACAATGCCAAGAAAAAACAATTGGAAACCCAAACCGAAGAATGGTATTTATTAACCGAAGAACTACAAAGTTTATCCTAAAGGTGCATTTCGTCGAAAAAATATGCATTTAACAGATAATTTAGCTAACTTGTATGTATATTCGTGGCATAGATCAACTAAGTGTACTATACATTTTTTTTGAATGTTCCACTTACAATTGTTCCATATTTTAGTTAGTTTGTTTGATTGATTTACAGAGTGTTAGTTGGTTACTAACACTCTTTTTTTTGTTCGTTGCTTTCGATTTTAATTAAAATAGCAAGTTGTTAGGCATGATTTGCAGTGTTTTGTAATAATTAATTAAGTCTTGAACGGTATGTTTGAACATTTTTTTCAATGTCCGTATTGTTGGGAAGAAATTTCCATGCTCTTGGATTCCTCGGTAAACCAAACATATGTGGAAGATTGCGAGGTATGTTGCAACCCAATAGAAATTACGGCAAAATTTGAGGAAGGGAAATTAATAGTGTTTAGTGCAGAAAGCATTGAACAGTAATTAACTTATGCCCAAATATGGGCTTCTAACCCCGATTGAGCCAATTACCCTGCCCCGTCCGGGAGGAACGGGGCATGTATGGGTGAAAGCGGGCAAATGCCTTGGCTACAAACTCAGACCTATGGGCCCCTACTTATTTTTTAAATATTGAATTTCGTTTTTAAGCTCTGTAATGGATTGTTGTATTTGCGAAAGTGCAATATTGCCTGCATCCCCGTCCAGTTCCATGCTTATTTTACTTTTTACTTCCCATAATTCCTGAATGTCAAAAGTGTTGATGGTAATTGGCGGGTATTCGGGGTTTAATGAAATTAAGGATAACTGCTCGTTGTTGTCGTGCTTTTGTACTTTTTTCACGAGTACGCTGTCGTGCAGGACCACTACGCATATAGCGTGATTGTTGAGCATGTTTACATTTTCTACCGATTTTCCCAAAACCCATTCTTTGGGGTGCAAACCGGGCAACATACTGTCGCCTTCTACCTGAAAGCCCCTATAGGTAGCATTTCTGTACTCGGGGAGGGGAAGGGTGAAAGCGGGGAGCTCTTCGTACCAGTCCAGATCCTGAATGTTGTGCGGATAACCCGCGGCGGCTTTTACATTTACCAAGACAATACCATCGTTGTTTTCGGGGGTGACGGTAAGTATTTTTGGCGCGGTATTGACCGTTGTACTTAATTCTTTTTGGTTGCTTTTTCCATAGAGCCACAAGGGGTTTACCTTAAACTGTTCCATGAGCTCGACTACAATGCTGCCGGAGATTTTTGATTTGCCCCTTTCGATATCGGCCGTAGAACTTTTAATGCCGAGGGTTTCTGCAAAGGTTTGCTGGGTAAAATTATATTTTTCCCTTATTTCTTTAAAGCGTGTTACTTCTATAGGAAGTTTAGATTTCATGTTTGTATGATGAATTAAATACAATATGCAATGTAAATATATAAAAAATTTAGGAAAAATTCCTTTTTATTGGAATAATTCCATATATTTGAATCGGTTATTGGTAATAACATTGGCTAATTTAAAGAAAGATATGAAGAATGCATTATTAAATATTGGAATATTTCCAAAAACAGGAGCGTCAATTTTTACCAAGTTTTTTAAAAGAACTAAAAGAAAAACAACTATGAATACAATTTTAATTTACGATGGCAGTTTTATTGGGTTTTTGTCGGCCGTTTACAAAGTTTTTGATGAAAACATAAAAGAAGTTTCCATAGTGAAACCCAAGCATTATGTTCCCGATATGTTTTCGGAAACCGTAAACGTATCTTCTTCTGAAATATATTCCAAGCGGGTCTGGAAATCTTTGGAGGTGAAGCTAACAAAACATGGGGCGAATGAATTGTATAAAGCTTTTTTAAGCGAAATTAAGGGTACAGAAGATGCTTTGTTGAAATATATTGTGCATGTATATGCTACAGAATCTTTTAGTTATACCGATATGCCCGATGCCAATACACTTCGGGTCTCCCAAGTTGCCAGAATGGTAGACAGGGAATTGGGGCATATTAAAAATTTTTTGGTTTTTAAAACAACAAGAACCGGTATGGAAGTGGCTACCATAAATTCTAATTTTAATATGTTACCGCTTATCGGGAATTATTTTAAAAGAAAATACCCCAATAAAAAATGGCTTATTTACGACCAGCGCAGAAACTACGGCCTGTATTTTAATACCAAAGAGATTGACCGCGTGCACTTGTCCATAGACGACCAATTGAAAGTCTTTGAGGAAAACAATGCAATGTTCTATGTTAATTTACAAAATAAGCCATTTTATGGGCTTGCCAAAAGCAACAATAAAGCCGAGATAAATTGTTGATTATACGTTGGGCAATTCCCACCCATTGTGGTAATTGGCCTTTGTAAGTTGGTTGGCGCGGGCATTGTCTTTAAACTGCCCCTTTGTGGCGTCCCAATATATTTTTTCGCCGGTTTTATAGGCAATATTGCCCATATGTGCATTAATGGCAGCAATACTTCCGGTCTCTATACCACAATTTAAATTATTGGTTTCTCCTTTAATGGCATTAACGAAGTTTTGGGCATGGACGTCAAGGGCATTGTTTTTTCCTGGAATAAAATCTACTTTTTCTGTTCTTGGCACTCTTTTGCCGTCTTGGTCCTGAGTTTCTGGAATTACTTCCCAACCTTGCCTGTTTACTACCAGCGTCCCGTTATTGCCAATAAAGGCAATCCCTTCGGATTTACCGTAGTTGCCACCGTCGATTCCTGTGGCATGTTCCCAAAGTAAGTTGAAATTTTCAAATTCGTATACGGTCTGTAAAGTGTCGGGGGTTTCAGAGGCATCGTTTGGATAGGCAAATTTTCCACCGGATGCAAGAATAGATTTAGGGGCTTTTACGTTCATGGCAAACAGGGCAATATCTATTTCATGTACGCCCCAATCTGTCATTAAACCACCTGCATAATCCCAGAACCACCTAAAGTTAAAATGAAACCGGTTTTTGTTAAAAGGCCTTTCTGGTGCGGGCCCAAGCCACATTTTATAATCTACTCCCTTTGGTGGTGCAGAATCGGAAACTACAGGAACTGGTTTCATCCAACCTTGATACGACCAGCATTTTACAAGCCTTATATTTCCCAGTTTGCCCGATTGCACATATTTTATGGCTTCATCATATTGAGAGCCGCTTCGTTGCCATTGACCAACTTGTACTATACGGCCGTATTTTTTTGCGGCCTTCACCATTACATTGCATTCCTCGATGCTATTGGCTATTGGTTTTTCTTGGTACACATGCTTTCCTGCTTTGCAAGCATCCACCATATTTAAACAATGCCAATGATCTGGAGTTCCTATAATAACAGCATCAATATCTTTGTTTTCAAGCATTTTACGGTAATCGGTATATAGTTTTGGAGTTGTATTGCGTAACTCCTTTACATTGGCGGCCCTTTTATCGAGTACATTTTGGTCGATGTCGGCCAGCGCGATGCAGTTTACCTCTGGTATGTTTAAATGGGCCTTCATGTCGCTCCAGCCCATCCCGTTACAGCCAATTACGCCAAAGTTTATCTGGTCGTTAGGGCCCACTTTTTGTTGTAGCGCGGTTAATGTGTGTGCAGAGAGGTAATTGGCCATGCCAAGTCCGGTAAGGGCTAAGGAAGAATTTTTGATAAATTTTCTTCTGCTGGTATGCTTTGTCATATTACAATGTTTTGGTTGGCTTTACTATATATAACCCCGATAACCAAAGATGGCACGAGCTTATAGGTTTAAATATAAGTAAAATATACTTATATAAAATAAAAAGAGTTTTATAGTAGCTGGTTGTTTTTGTAATATTGTTGTAAAAGGGCTGTACTATATTTACAGCAAGTAAACAAGCAAAAAGGTAAATAAGTCTACTAAGTATTTTATGAGATGAAGCATGATTTGATTTTTTTTGATGATGAATAAACCCTTTTGATTTGATGATTTATGATGAATAACGGTTTTTATACTGAATAGGAGTAAGTCCGGTATATTTTTTAAAAATGGCCCTAAAAGATTTAGGGTCCGAATAACCTACGCTGAACATAATTTCACTTATATTTTTTTGATTTATCTCTAATAACTTTTTTGCGGCCTCTACTTTTACACGTTGGTGATATTCAATAACCGTAAAATGAGTTATCCTTTTAAACCGCCTTTGAAAAGTACGACGGGGTAATTTTGTTAGCATACATATTTGGTCTAGTGTAATCCCTTGAGTGTAATTTTTTTCAATATATTCTTGAGCTTCCAGCACCTTATCGTCTTTATGGCTTTTGTTGCCATTAAAAATAAAGAATTGCGATTGGTCGTTTAGGTTTGGTTCCACCTCAAAATATTTTGCCGTATGCAGGGCCACTTCTGGACAGGTAAATTTTTTTACTAAATAAATCAATAAATTCCAATAAGTATTGGCGCCACCGCTTGTGTAGATTCCCTGCGTGTCTGTAACCGTTTTATGGTGCTTTAGTTTTACTAGCGGATAGCGCTCTCTAAATTGATTTACTGTTTTCCAGTGGGTGGAGCATTCCTTGCCATTTAAGAGCCCGGTTTCGGCCAAAAGAAAGGCACCCACACAAAGGCTTGCAATATCGGCACCGTTTTTATATTGATGCTTTACCCATTTAATGGTTTTTGCGTTTACATTTATGGACGCTTCCATTTTTCCGCTGGTGGGCGGGATTATTATCAAGTCGAATAGTTCTTTTTCCTCAAATGTATGATCTGCCTGAATGGTATAAAGATTGTCGTTTAGACTTATTTCTGGTGTCTCTGCAATTAGCCTGACATCAAAAGAAGGCGGCTTGCCAATTTCTTTTAAAAATGTATTTACCATTTTAAACATATACCGGGTATTGCCTATGGCTGCAATAATGCTATAATGTGGAACGAGTACACCAACTTTTTTCATGTTGCTAAGGTATTGATAAACAATGGCATAATCAACCCCTTAAAATGTCGTTAGTGCCAATTATGGTTAGAATGACCATAAAAAAAGGAGGGTGTTTTTATTAATCAACCCCTCCTTTTGTTTGGAATAAATCAAAAAAATTATTGTAATAACCACATTTCGGCATTTGTATTATCCCCGTTTGGATATTGGCGTTGAATGGCATCGGTTAAGTTATTTCCATTATTAACGGCTTCATCTGCTGGATACATCCATCGTTTTGGAATTTTAGCGTTGTTTAAAATTCCTTCTCCATCGGTGTTAAATTCTGGAAATCCGGTTCTTCTTTGCTCATAAAATATTTGCCACCCTGTATTTAAAAACATTGAAATGTGTTTTTGGGTTAAAATTGTTTCTATTTCATTTCCTGGTGAAAGTTGAATGTCAGGATTGTTTAAATAGTCGTTAAAATTAGAAATATTATAAAACTCCATAGATGCAGAAATGCCATTTTTATAATGAATATCAATATCGGCCGATATCCAATTTCTGGCAACTGCTTCAGCTAAAATAAATTCTAATTCCGAATAGCTTATTAATAAGCTTGGTTCGTTCTCCGGATCTGTAAAATATCGGGGATGAACCCTGGAAGCTTCACCGGCAACAGCCTTGCTTGTGTTATCATTAAGATCTCCACTTCCATAAAGTCCACCATATGCAGAAAAATCGGTATTTGGTAAATCGGCGGCATTCGGTTTCTTTTCTGCAAATGCGAACAAGCGGGGGTCTTCAAAATTTTGGAGGCGCTCAACAAAACTTTCTTCCATGTAATAGGCTGTTTGTAAGTCGTTGTTATTTTGCAATGGGTATCTGTTATCCTGTATGTTGTAATAATTTAATGCGGCATTATCTTCATTCGATTCAAAAATAGGGTATTTACCAGGGTTGGTATATACTTCGTTAAATCGGGCGACTATGTTTAATTCATCATTCCCTTCTTTTATGGAAAGATTCATTAAAATCCTTAAATAATATGAATTAATGAGCTTTCTCCATTTTAACTTATCGCCATTGTATATAATATCGCCTAGTATGGTTTCTTCATTAGTGGCCAGTTCGTTGTTTGCATCCTTTAAGTCATTTAAAACCTTAAGATAAATTGATTTCTGTGTATCATATACTGGAGTATAATTGTTTTCGGTTGCTTGAATGGCATCAGAATATGGGACATCACCAAACACCTCGGTAAGCGATATAATAAAGTATGAATTGAAAAATTTGCCCAAGATTTGATAAACCCCCGATTCGGTTCTTTGAGCTTCTTCCATCATTTTGGATACCTGTTTAAGGTTGTCATAATCATCGTACCCGGCACGTTGCCAGTTGTAATACTGGTTTGAATTTACCCCATTGGTATATGTTAAATAGCGACTTGCCAGAGCGGCAGATAAACTTATATTGTTAAAAGCCTGAATTTCAATATTTGTTAGAAGTAGTTCCGGGCTTACTTCTGTGGCCCTGTTGGGGTCGTCTTGTAAATCTTCTGTTTTGCTACAACTGTTTATGATTAAGAAAACGAGAAAGCATATAAAGGATATTGTTATTTTTTTCATTTTAATTAAAATTTGGCATTAATATTAAATCCAATACTGCGAGTGGAAGGTGCTTGTAAATTATCTTTTCCAGAATCTGGGTCTACATTTGGAATGTCTGAAGAAAGCCATAGGTTTCTTCCAACAAATGAAAGGCTTAAGCTGGAAAGAGGCATTTTATCAATAATAGCTTTTCCAAAAGTATAAGTAAGGGTAACTTCCCTGAGCTTAATAAAGGTCTCTTTGTAGTAATGATAATTTTTATTTTGATTATTGCTGGTTGTTTGCATGTAGTTGATATAGTTTACAGCAACATCATTTGGTGCATATTCGCGTGTGTCGTTTACAATGTTTCCATTTACGTCATATTCAACCGAGCCACCAATAACCTTTACGCCTGGGGCAATAAATGTACTTTCTCCATTATTAGCATCGTCCCTAAACTGGTTTACAGTGCCCGGGGCTGTACCTCCCCACCACATTTTTTGGTTGGTGGTAGAATACATAAGGCCATTGATGCGGCCGTCGAAAAGAAATGATAAATTAAAATTTTTATAGGAAATGTTGTTAGTAATCCCATAAGTCCAATCGGGTTCATTATAGCCTATATAGCGTTGATATGGATCGGATACCGGGAAACCATTCTCTAAAATGAGTTCTCCGTTTTCATTGGTTTGATAAACATTTGCATAAATTCTGTCGGTACGGTCGCCTACACGGATAAAACCTTCTGTTTGTTCTTTGTTGCCATATATTTCTTCTTGATAACGCCTGTACTGACTCAAGTTAATTTGAGCGTTCCATTGAAAATTTTCATTTTTAATAGGGGAAGCATCTAGTGTAAATTCAATTCCTTTTCGTTTGAATACATCGCCGTTTAATAACAAACTTGTATATCCCGATGTTTCGGAAAGCGGGCTGTAAATAAGATTGTTATAGTCCCTTGCTTGATAATAAGCAACATCCAAACCTAATCGGTTTTGAAAAAACCTAATATAGGAACCTATTTCCCAAGTGTCTGAGGTTTCTGGTTTTAAATTAGGAGACAATAGCGCGCTTCCAAAATAAGCCGAAGGTGTTCCATCCCAACTCGTACCTTTTTCATAGGCTTGAATATGGCTATATGGATTGTTGGATTGTTTGTCTATTTTTCCTTCGGATACCCGGGACCAAGAGCCCCTTAACTTAGCAAAAGAAGCCCAACTTGGAAGGTCGAATATGCTTGAGAGCACCACAGAACCTGAAATTGACGGGTAAAAGAAAGAATTATTTCCTTCGGGAAGACTGGATACTTTGTCGTTCCTTCCCGTAAAAGTAAGATAAAAAGCATTGTAAAACTCAAGATCTACAAAGCCGTAAAAACTATGAATGGTTTCTTTGGTTATGTCATTTTCCCCAAATAGCGTAGCTCCCGAATTGTTGTCAAGATTATAAAAGCCCGGTATGTTTAACCCGTCGGTTGCAGTAGAATGATACGTTGAGTTTCTATAATAATTTGCATAAGCAAACTCGCCATTTATAGAAATGTCTTCAGTAAGGTCGTTTTCATATTTTATGCCAAGCTCACTTGTAATGTCGAAATAATTAGAGTCTTCAACGGTAAAGTTGCCTCTGGATTTATCTCCATACCCAATATAACTCTTAGGTTCTTTATAAGTTCTGTATAAGCTGTAAATATTTGCCCCGCTACGTCCTTTTAAGCTAAACTCTGGGCTAATATTATATTCAAAATTAATATTTCCAAAAACATTATCTTTATTATATCCTCTTAAATATTCGTAAGCCTGAAAGTAAGGGTTATTGTAATAAGAAACGTTGAAATGTCTTTGCTGATAGCCTTCTTGACCCTCTCTCCAATAATTCTTTAAATCGTTTACATCTACATCTACTCCCGTCCAAAGAATTAAATTATAAAGATAGTTTGTTGGCCCATATCCTACTTCGGGAAAATTGTTGGTGTATTGTTTATTATAGGTTAAGGTGGAGTTTACCTTAAAATTATCTGATGGGTTTATGGATCCACCAACGCTAAAAGATGTGTTTTTTAAATCGGTATTGGGAACAATTCCTTTTTGGTATATATTGGAAAGCGACATCCTATAACTGGCCTTTTCGCTTCCCCAATCTACACTTATGTTATTGGATTGAATAAGGCCGGTTCTAAAAAAATCGTCAATATTATTTTTGCCTCTACTTATATATGGAATTGGGATCAGCTCACCAGTTTGAGGGTCTATAGGGCTATTGTATTGTGTTGTTTCAACATAGCCGCTAGGGGTGGAGGGGTCTAATTGGTCTAGTTTTGGCCCCCAAATCCAGCCACCGCCTTCGGTACCCGAGCCACTTCCGTCCACATAAGCATATACCCCTTGATTACCGTTTCCGTAGGTAGTCTGTACATCGGGCACCTTAATAAAGGAAGGTTGAAACATGGTTGAATTGTTAAAGGAAACAGACATTTTTCCTTTTTTTCCTTTTTTTGTAGTAATCATAATGGCGCCATTTCTTCCTGCCGAACCATATAATGCAGATGCGGTGGCACCTTTTAACACACTTACGTTTTCGATATCGTCGGTATTTACTTTCCAAATATCGGTTGTCCTGTCTGGAATTCCATCAATCACCAGCAAAGGGCTAGCGCCCCGCAAATTGATTTCTGGATTTTGGAATAAATCTGTCGAGTTTTTTACAGTTAAGCCAGCCACCCGGCCCGAAAGGGAGTTTACAAAATTAGCTTCTTTTGCTTTTTCCAAACTTTCGCCATCAACTTCTTGTACGGCATATCCTAATGCTTTCTTTTCCTTTTTTATGCCTAATGCAGTAACTACAACTTCACTTAGTTGTTCGGAGTCCTCTTGCATAACTATATTTATGGTGTTTTCTCCATTCAAGGCAATAATCTGCGTTTTAAACCCGATGTACGAAAAAATAATAGAATCGTCGTCTTTAGCTTGAATACTGTAATTTCCGTCAAAATCTGAGACAGTTCCTCCAACGGAATTCTGAATGCTTATGTTCACACCGCCCAAAGGGATGTTGTTTTGGTCTGTTATAGTACCCGAAATTGTGCTTTGCGAAAACCCAATAGCTGTAATTAGTAACAGGATTGAAAGAATAATTCTTTTTTTCATTAGTTTTTTTAGATTAGTAGTTATTTGATTATCCATGTATTGATGCTGTTGTTGTTGGTTTCTAAAACTATTTTGTAGAATCTAGAGTCGTTTTCCCCTAACTTTTTGGAGTAATGTTCTTTGCTTAGATCTACAGTGCCCAATAGCCGGTATTGATCTTTTCCGCCAGTATTAAAATTGTTGGTTTCAGCGATATATAATTTTCCTTCTGAATTGTTCTGATTAATATTTTTCCAACTTACCTCAAGTTTCCCATCATGTATGTTTGCCTTTAGATTAATAGCATTAACAGGATTGATTAATGAAACCCCATCGATTTCATATTGAATGTCTTTATCAACATTTATATCTAGAAAGTCGATTATGGTAGGGAGAATGTCGACTATCCCGGGCGTTTCATTATTAAAATATTGATTGGTGTTTTTTATGTTGGTAACAATCCATGTGCTTCTTTCCCTGTCTGTTTGCCCTCCATGGTGCTTACCGTCTTTGGCGGTTCTTCCGTGGTCGGTTGTAACAAGTAACATCCATTCTTCATCATGGCTGGCCTCGCGTTCTTTAATCGAGTTCCAGATGGAACCAATAAGTTTGTCTTCAAATTCAATGGCATTGTACAATTGAGGGCTGTCTCCATATTTATGACCCATATCATCTGAAAATTCCAAATAAACCCACGATAGGTCGGGCCCTTTCTCTTTAATATACCTTGCGGCTTCATGAGCTACTTTTTTATCGATATCCTTAATATATTTCCGTGCATCGTCATGTGGATAAGCAATGGTGTCTAATTCAAATCCGTCATAGGCATAATCCAGTTTTATGTAATTTGTTTGCGGAAGGCTGTCGCCAATAAGTTTGGTTCTGTTGTCCAACCAAGTTGAAAATATAGCAGTTTGTTTATCTGGAAATTGATTTTCAAACAGTCTAAAAATAGTTGGATAGTTATAATTTGGGTTTTTTATGCCATTTCCATATACATTATGCTTATTTACCCAAGTACCGGTAAGTAAGCTGTTGTACCCTACAGCCGAAATGGTTGGCGTTTCGGAATAGGTGCCCTCAAGGCCGCCAACATATGCTTCAGTAAAACTGCCTTGATTAGAGATATTGTCCAGATTGGGGGTATTAGCCTTTTGTAGCATGTTGAAGGCAATGCCGTCTACAATAATAAAAACAACCTTTTTTTCTTGAGCAAGAACAGTATTGATTAATACTAAAAAGGTGAGAACCGAGAGTGGTAATTGTTTGATTTTCATCTTGACTTGGTTTAAGTTTTTAATTGGGTTAAATGTATTTTATTAAAAAATAAATTGAATGAATGTTCAATTTAAAAAAATATTATGATAATGTTTAATTATTGTTAAACGTATTCTGTTATCTATAAACAAATCAAAGTGTTATATTTGTTTAAAACAGTGCGAGTGGGAAGAAAAAATTTGACAGATAAAAGACGTAAGGAGATTATCAAATCTTTTTATAAGGTGGCCAAAAAAATAGGTTTGGAAAATGCTTCAATTGCCAAGGTTGCCGATGAAATGGGTATAAGCAATGGTTTGGTCATGCACTATTTTAAAACGCGAGACGATTTATTAATAGGGTTGAATGAATATATACTAGAACGGCATTTGAATATTGTTAGCTCCAAAGAGTTTGGGGAAATCAATTCAGAAGAACGGTTGATTAGCTTTATTGAAAGTCTCTTTTCAAGAAAATGGAATCGGTATTTTGACGATGGGGTTTTTTACAGTTGCTATGCTTTGGTTTATAGAAAAAGCGATTTTAAAATAAGTTTTAAGCGGTACTTAGAATCATTGCATGAGGTTTTAAGATCGAAATTATACGAAGCACGTGAAAATAATGTCATAGCAAATACCGATATCGAGGAAGCTACCGAAATTATTTTTGCCTTAATTGACGGAGGATATTATTATTTGGGATTATTTAAAGAAGAAGAAACCGCATATAAAAAGCAAGTACAGTTATATGTATCGTATGCCATGCAATTATTAAAAACAGGCTAGCCTTTAGATGACAGGCTTTTTGTTGATGCGTAGATTGCAATTGCTGCCCAGACTACATTCACTAAAACATTGGGAAAATCTGATAAATAATAGGCATTTGCTATCAGGCAAATGGCTCCAATGGCATTTAAGATATGATACGTTTTTTTTCTGGCCGATATTTTTTTCATGACCAATAACAAGTATGCAATAATGAATATAATGGCGCCTACCCAGCCTATAATAGTGTAAAGTTCAATGTTCATTTTTAATAAATAACGGTTCCTTTCATTGAGCGGTCATACATAACAATACTACCTGCAACTGCCACGTTCAAGCTATAGGTAGACTTGAATTGAACTAAAATATGCGATTTTTCAATTGCTTCATTGCTCAAGCCATGATCTTCCGCTCCTAATAAATAGACAGCCCTCCGGGGATGTTGAAAGGTTTCGAGTGGTTTGGCATTTTCGTTAAGTTCAACTCCAATTAATAATGCACTCTTTGGCAAGTGCCTATAAAAATCTTCAAAAGTGTCGTAATGAAAATAAGGCATGGCGCCTACTGCTTTGTGGGTGTCGCTTGCTTGTTTATGATAACGGTTGCCAATTGTAAAGATAAAACTTGCACCCATATTTTGTGCAGACCTCCACAATACGCCTAGATTTGCAGGTGTTTTTCCATTTAGGATTCCAATACCAAAATAGCCTTGTTCTAAGTTGTCTACAACCATGAAGATAGATTAACATTTTTTCAGATGGGCATAAAATTAGGCGTTTTAACAATGATACTCAAAAAAAAGAAATTTGCACTTTTCCATTTTGGTAAAATGCTATGGATTGTAAGCTATCTTGAAATAATCAAACATGGCAGGTTTTTCGGACTTTCCGTATTGAATGAGTCCAGGGCGGGGGCTCCTGTCCCATTGTGGAAGAAAGGCTCCGTTTATGGTTGATTCACCTTCAAGTTTTATGGGTTTCCAGTTGCCTTCATCCTTCCAATAAAAGTGACATTCATTATTTTTCATGGAAATTTTAAGTTGAAGCATTTTGTAACCTTCAATAGAAACGGTTGATAAGACTTTCCGTTCATTGTTTTTTACCTGCCAAGCAATAATATTGTTATCAACAACGCCAAGACCAAGACATTGGTTGGCATCGCCATACACGGTTAGTCCTTTTAGGCTTTCGTTTTTATTGGAGATACCGGCTTCAATGGTGTAATTTCCATAAAAAGGGCGAACGGTCAGTGCGGTTCCTGCAAGATTTGTTTCTTTGGTCTGTCCAGATAGCAAAAGTTTGCCATTGTCTATGGTAACATTAGGCACAGCGTTTCTAAAATCCCATTGCCAAGACTTATTCAGTTCATTATTATTAAAATCGTCGTGAAATCCTGAAGCAATATTTTGAACGGAATTGTATGGCGATTCATTTTGTTTAGAAGGGGCTACATTACTTTTTGGTATGGGCCACCCGGTTTTTTCGTCCCAAACAATTTCGTCTATCAAGCCTTGCCTTCCGGTATAGATGTCACTTTTCTGGCTATAGGCATGGTACATATATACCCATTTTCCTTCTGTAGTTTTAACCATGGTTCCATGGCCGGGGCACTTCCATGTATTGTTGGCGGTTAAAATGGGGTTTTTGGTATATTTTTCATATGGGCCCTGAAGTGTTTTCGACCTTGCTATCCGCACATCGTAATCGCATTTGCTGCCACAACAAGCTCCTTCAGAATAAAATAAATAGTAAAAACCATCTTTTTTAACCATATATTGACCTTCTATTCCCCGTAAATTACCGTCCTTTAATATAGTGAATGGGTCGCCAACCAGTTTTAGTCCGTCATTGGAAAGCTTGGCGGCTAATAATTCTATTGGTCGTTCATCGAGCCCATATGCTTTCCAGCTTATATATAAATTGCCGTTGTCTTCCATTACAAACGGATCGATGGCTTCGCTGCCGTATTCAATTAAAACGCCATGGTCTTTAAAGCCATTTTCAATGTTTTTTGTAGTAGCCACACCAATGTAAGAAACGCCATCGCTTTTTCTTCTGGCAACATAATACAAATAAAATGTATTGTTATAATAGAATAATTCTGGCGCCCAAAATGAAGACGAAGCCCATTTGGGCGTTTTCTCGAAAGCATAGGTTGTTTGCGTCCAGTTTACAAGGTCTTTGGACGTAAATATTGGAAAATGTGGAGCCCATTCTGAGGATGTCCCGATTGCATAATATGTATTGGCGACCCTAATTACAGACGGGTCTGCAAAATCCCCAGGGATTACCGGATTGGCATATAAAGATATGTTTTTTGCGGGAATTTCGGTTTGTGACCTACTTTTTTGCTTACAACCCATAAAGGTCGATACAATAAGCAGTGTTACTAAAAAAGCTGTTTTCTTCATGCTTGGTCAATGTTTTACGGCCTAAATATAACAAATAATTAATGTCTTTTTTACTTTTATTTTTCATTGTAGTATTCTTTAAGTTTCATATAAAAAAACCTTTCAAAACGAAAGGTTTTTTTATGAAGGTTGTAATCTCCGGCTATTCCAAATCAGGGAGGGCAGTATGTATAAATAGTTACCTTTCTCCAACCCAATGCGGATAAATAGGTTCTTGAAAGCTAACATTATTTAACCTTTCCATTTGGTTTTTATTTAAGTTCCAGCCAACCGAATCTAGGTTTGAGATTAATTGTTTTTCATTTCTCGCACCTATAATTACATTATTGACCGTGGGATTTTGAAGCAACCAATTAATTGCAACTTGAGGGATGCTTTTTTCGGTTTCCGAAGCAATCTCTTCGAGCACGTCAAGGACATTGTAGAGATGCTCGTTTAATACAGGTGGGGCGCCTACCAAACCACCCGATTTTACTCTTCCTTCTGGAAGTGGGCTGTTCCTTTTTATTTTTCCGGTTAACCTTCCCCAGCCCAATGGGCTCCAGACCATTGTTCCCAGTCCTTGATCTTTTATAAGGGGCATTATTTCCTGTTCGTAATCACGGCCTATCAATGAATAATATCCCTGATAGATTACATATTTTTCCAGGTTGTTTTTTTCTGATACCGAGAGCGACTTCATTAACTGCCATGCAGCAAAATTTGAAGCACCTATATACCTCACCTTGCCACTGGAAACCATTTTGTCCAAGGTATATAGTGTTTCTTCAATGGGTGTGGACGAATCAAAGCCATGCATAAAATAGACATCTATATAATCTGTGTTCAATCTTTTTAAACTGTCGTCCAGTGCTTTAATGATATGGTAACGCGACGAACCCTTTTCGTTAGGGCCTTCCCCCATTTGAAAAGAACTTTTTGTAGCTATTAAAACCTGGTCCCTTTTTCCTTTAATGGCTTCTCCTAATATGGTTTCGGAATCGCCAAGGGAATAAACATTAGCGGTGTCAAAAAAATTAACACCCCTTTCAAGTGAAATATCGATTAGCCTTGTTGCTTCCTTGACATCGGTTTCTCCCCACCGTTGAAAGAACTCATTGGTGCCACCAAATGTTCCTGTTCCTAAACTGAGTATGGGGACTTTTAACCCCGATTTCCCTAAATTTCTGTATTCCATTTTCTTTGTCTTTTTTTGTTTAATCAAAATTCCGACAAAGCATGGATTGATTAAAGGACAAATGTCACAAATAAAATGTGATAATTATCACATTATGCATGGGATAGCCTGCTTAATGTCTCTCTGGAAACGCCCAAGTATGATGCAATCATGGTTTTGGGGATACGTTGTATCAAATTTGGATATTGCCTTAAAAAATCCTCATAGCGATTTTGTGCATTATTACTTATTAAGCATAAGATCCTTCTCTGCAAGGTAATTTGTTCAAGACTTGTTTTTTTGCTGAAGAATTTTTCCATTTTGGTTAAATCGGCACATAATTTTTCTTTCTCCTGAAAGCTGATGAAGTATGTTTGGGTATCTTCCAGGCACTGTATATTAAGCGTTGCCTTGGCATGGGTATGGTAGGCTTGGGGATCTGAGACCCATGAGCTTTCTGTTCCAAATTGTAAAATATGTTCTTTTCCTTCTTCGCCAATGTGCGAGGACTTTACCAGTCCTTTTAAAATGAAATAGTCATTATGTGCATAATTGCCTTCTTGAATAATAAATTGATGTTTCAAAAAAGATTTTTGGTCAAAATGCGAAAAGACAAAGTCAAATTCTCTATCAGATAATGCAATCGTTTTTTCTATATGTTGTTTAAGTTGCTGCTTCATTTACTAAATATAAATGATTTTTGAAACACAGGCCTATATTTAATGGCTTTTGCGTGAAGAATTTTTATGACCCATGTAAACAAAAAAAACTTTCTAAATAGAGAGGTTTTTGCTTTTGTATCCTTGATAAAATGTTTAAAACAATCATTTTATGTATGATTTGAAAAAATTGACCAGCAGATATTCTTTTATGAATAATGATTTTTCATATTCATTTTATAATGAGGTTTTTCGAGATTAATCAACAAAAAAAGTAACTTTTATCAAATTCGAACCTCTATTTAAAATTATTTGGTCTAAAAGTCTATTTTTATTTATCTTTGTTACAAAGATATTTAGATAATAAGATATTTTGTTATCAAACTAAAAAAATATGGAGACAACTAAGAACTTCAGCCAAATTAGTCGTGCCTATTCCGACACTTCAATATTAATGCATGAGGCCATTGCACGAAAAGTGGGCCTTTCTGGAACAGACCATAAATATCTCGGACTAATAATTGAATATGAAGAGATGACTGCTGGAAAGATAGCCGAAATAACAGGATTGACAACAGGTTCGGTAACGGGACTCATAGACAGGCTTGAGAAAAAGAAACTTGTACGACGGAAAGCGGATAAAAATGATCGTAGAAAAGTTTTAATTGTTCCGAACGTCACTAAAATAATGGGACTTCTTCAGCCCATTTTTTCAGATTTACAAAGAAGAACCCAAGAATTGATCGATACATTTTCTGATGAAGAAATTAATGCCATAATAAGATACTTTCTATCGGCAACTGAAATAATGAAAACCGTAACCATGGATTTAAAAAAGTGAAATAATGAATATTACTGAAAGTTACTTGTCAAGAGCTGAGCTTTGGATGCTCATTACTACATTGTTCTATTTTTTAATGAACGGGGCTCAAATTTTTGAAACAGCAGTTTTAGTACCTAAATGGACGGCCGACCCACCAGATACATTTGCTCTGTTGACCAATAAAAATGGCGCAAGTTTAAAGGTTTTTTGGATAATTCTTCATTCCTTGCACGAGCTCACTTTTATACTGGCTATTGTTTTTTGCTGGAAATTAATTCCAATTAGAAATGGGTTGTTGATACTTTTTGCCATACATTTTGCTGTAAGGGCTTGGACACTTTCTTACTTTGCAACTAATATTATTGAGTTTCAAAAAGTGGCCGAAGGCCTAAGTCCAACAGCAGACATGGTAAAACGGGCCAATATGTGGCAAAGTTTAAACTACATCCGTGTGGCTATTTTTGTAGCCTTATCAATAGGAATGATTCCCTTGTTCTTAAAATTATTAAACATAAAAAACAATTGAAAAAATTGCTCCTTGTTTAATGCTTGAAAATATGGAAAAGACTCAATTTAAAAAACTGAAAAGGGAATATCAACTTGCCAATAAAAATGGAATTGACTTTATCATATCGGCAGGTATTATATGGTTCGGATTTTTCATCATATGGTCTTTGGATTTTAAGGCCTTTCAAAAGGGTATCTATTCATTTATATGGGGTGCCGCACTTACACCGTTAGCCATTGGGATATCAAAAATATTGAAAACGAAATGGAACGTAAAGAAAAATCCTTTGCAATCTTTGGGGCCTTGGTTGCACTTTGCCCAAATGATCTATTTTCCAATTCTGATCTTTATCTTATTGAAAAGCCCACAATATTTCATAATGGCTTATGCGGTAATGATTGGGGCTAATCTTTTTCCATATGCATGGTTCTATGACGAAATGGGCTATTTTGTTTCTGCCATCTTAATATCTGTAGGAGCGGTAATAATGGCACTAACTGTTCCTGTCGGCAAAATCTATTATATACCCCTATTTACCTTTTTGGTCTTTTTGATTTTTGCAATTAGGGTATATAGGAACTACAAAAAAATTTCTCCTCAACACAATTAGAAAAAAGCCGCATAGTTAAAATGTCACGATCGCACAAATCAACCATACTATTTGTTTTAATTGTAACAGCAATGGACACCGCAGGATTAGGGATTATCTATCCGGTTTTACCACAACTCATACAAGATTTAATAAATACAGATGTTAGCAGTGCAGCCACCTATGGAGGATGGCTAACGTTTGCCTATGCGTTGATGCAGTTTGTTTTTGCACCGGTTTTAGGCAATTTGAGTGATCGGCATGGAAGGCGGATTGTATTACTAATTTCTTTATTGGGCTTCGCTATTGATTGTTTGTTCCTTGCATTTGCTCAGCATATTATTTGGCTTTTTATTGGTAGGTTTATAGCTGGAATAGCAGGGGCTAGTTATTCTGTAGCTTCTGCTTGCATTGCCGATATTAGCGATGATGAAAATAGAACCGAAAATTTTGGCTATATCAATGCTGCATATAGTTCAGGGTTGATAATTGGTCCCGTAATCGGGGGGCTTCTTGGTCAATTTGGAACGCATATCCCATTTATCGCAGCTGCTACTTTAAGTTTTGGAAATTTTATTTTCGGTTATTTTATGTTTCCAGAAACATTGGAGAAAAAGGACCGAAGAAAATTTGAAGTTAAAAGAGCCAACCCATATGGGGCATTCAAGCACTTGAGTAAATTCCCAGCGGTCATAACATTGATTGTTGCAATGTTCTTTGTTGCAATTTCAGGACATAGTATGCCGAGTGTATGGGCGTATTTTACTATTGAAAAATTTGATTGGGACACACGATTAATTGGTTATTCATTAGCGTTTTTAGGAGTGCTTTCAATTGTTGTTCAATCTTGGCTGGTAAGGTTATTGGCCAAAAAGTTTGGAGATGCCAAAATGACAATCTTTGGACTGCTATCTTCTATTTGTGGACTTTTACTAATTGCTTTTTCCGCAGTAGAGTGGTTACTATTTCCAGCTATGATGATTTATGTAATCGGTAGCGTTCAAAGAACAGGCTTTCAAAGTATTATTACATCAAATGTAGCTAAAAACGAACAAGGTGAATTACAGGGGAGTTTAAGTAGCCTTCTCGGTTTATCAACAATTATTGCACCGCCTTTATTAACAATGGCTTTTACTTTCTTTACCAAAGATAAAAGTTCAGGACTTTATTTTCCAGGAGCTCCCTATTTGATTGCTGTCGGACTAACGGTAATAAGTCTTTTAATAATGATAAAAAAGTATAGATCTATATAAAATAAAAGAAATAATGTTTGGTCAAAACGGAAGTAGGAATTTTTAAAACTATGAATAAATCGATACCTTCATACCAAGAATTCAGGTTATATAAAGGATATAAATTGATTATATGTTCTAATTGTTTCCACAACACCTTTAATGCTCAAACCCTACAATTCGTAAGCAATCATGAGTATTTTACCGATTTAACCAAAGACCGGAAAAAGAAGCTAAGGATAATGCTAGTTTAATTTTGAAAGAAGCTTTTAATAAAGCAAAGGTTATACAAATAGCTTCTTAAGGTGTTACTCCACTTGTTAGATACACACCATACATAATGAACAAAAGACATACATAATGAAACAGTTTTTTAAGGAGTTATTTGAATATAGTCATCATTTCAACCAAGGGTTGTCAGATATTTTTATAGATAAGCCAGATAAAACATCTGAAAAAGCAGTGAAGCTGTTTAATCATCTTTTGAATGCTCATCAAATTTGGAACAATAGAATTAATCCTGAACAACCGACCTTTGGTGTTTGGGAACTTCATGACACGAAAGATTTGAAGAACATAGACAAGATAAACTACGAACAAACCATGCAAATACTTGACAAATTTGATTTGAATGACAATTTAAGTTACACAAACACAAAAGGTCAAGTGTTCAACAACAGTATTCAGAACATTTGTTTTCACGTTATTAACCATTCGACCTATCACAGAGGACAAATTGCTACAGAGTTTAAGCTGCACGGAATTGAGCCATTGGTTACAGACTACATTCTTTATAAGTGATAAACAGACAGCATATAATATATCTATGTTAGATGATATCTATAAAAATGTAGGGAATGCTTTTAAATATTATTTAAAACAGCGAGAAATGACTCACAAATTTATACGACATTCTTCATCATGACTTTTGCTAAACGCCTTAAAACTTCAATATAGATGCTTTAAAATTCTATTTCTGGGTTTATTAAGGGCCAAGCCCATACAAGTCAAAAACATTGTAAAATCTATGATTAAAAAGACTTTTGCTGTTGTATGACCTTTTTTAAATTGAAGAAATTGCTCTGTAGGATGTCAATAATTTTATAAGTTCAAAGTTGCCCCGTATGTCACTCCGTGAGATAGCTTAAGATAGATTACTGGATAATATTATCATTCAACGCCTTATTGATTGCTTTATATCAATAAATGGAAATCAAAGTATTAATCAAATTTTTTATATTCTGCTTTTTAAATAATTTGTTTTGATGCCATGCCAATGAATTATAAATTTTGTAAAATAATTTTTTTGTAGGATTCTTCTATTTGCATTATATCAACATTCTTAATAATAAATAGGCTGTCAACCATTTTATTATCATATTTTAAGAACGCCGGAACATTCTTCTGTATTAGATATCTTACATATCGAGCCTCTATATCATTTGGATATTTATTGATATAATCCTCTAATGATTTTTTTCCTTTATTGAAGTAAGAAAGCTTTTTAAAAGGCCAAAAAAAATATTTGGCTTTCATCATCGTGGCTGCTGCCGTATATGGTGTTTTATGGATACATTTGATTTTCTCAGTATGGGTAAAATAAGTATTCAAATGGTCTTCGCTAGTAATCTCATGGAATAGTTTCCTCACGATATACATGTCCTTGCACGTACAGTTATTGATTAATGGCAGGCCACAGAATATAAATATGATCCAAATCTTAGATAACATATAGCTTATACTTTATATAGGATTTGGTTAAAATAAATAACTTTTCAGGATTGGAAATCCGTATCCTTTTGTTTTTGATTTTATCTGAACTGGTTCGTTTTAGCTTTGCTAAGAGGTTAAAGTAATATTTATAAGCTATGTATACGCCAAATTTACTTTCTATGGGTAGTCGCTTAATTCCATCAAGAGCAATGTCAAAGTCTTTTTCGATGTCTTTTATAATCTCGCTTTTTATTCTACAGTTAAAATCCTTGCCATTGTATAATTCAGGAAAATATATCCTGCCCAACTCTTCGGTGTCCTGTTTAAAATCCCTTAAAAAATTAATTTTTTGAAAAGCTGCGCCTAAATGCCTGGCAGAGATTTGTAATCTATTGAATTTTTGTTCATTGTTTTTTACAAAAACACGCAAGCACATCAGGCCTACTACATCTGCAGAACCATATATATATTCTTGATATGCCTCTTTGGTTTTGTAATCTGTTATATACAAGTCCCTTTCCATGCTTTTTATAAAATCTTTTACATATGGATGTAATTTATATTGATGTACAACTCTTTGAAAAGAATTAAGGATAGGATTTAGACTAATTTTTCTATTTATTGATTTTTCATAATCCTCTACAAATTCATAAAAAAGTTCTTCCTGATTATAATTATGAAATGAATCTACAATTTCATCTGCATATCTAACAAATCCATATATAGAATAAATAGCGGGTCTTATGGATGTAGCGAATAGTCGTATTCCCAAAGAAAAAGAGGTGCTATAGCAACTTGTTATTACTTTACTGCACTTTAAACTGGACTGGTCGAACAAAATTTTCATAACATGGCATGCATTTTAATGAGAATGCTTATTTTTAGATATGATAGATAATAATTCGGCTAAGTTTGGCATAGATTAGTCTTTGTGCGTGAATTGGTTGCATGAAGTATAAAAAATAAGGGTTGAAAATTGGGTATATCCGCTGCGTTTATTTTTTTTGAACTAAAAAACTGACATAATTATACATTAAGGTTTATGTCAGTTTTTTCCAAGCATCAATTAATAAAAACCACAACTTTATTTCATTAAAACCTTATCGATAATATGTACAATTCCGTTACTTCCCTCAACATCTGCCGTAGAAACCAGGGCTAAATTATTTTGAGCATCTTTTATGGATACGTTGCCGTCGATTATTACAGTAACATTTCCACCTTGGGCTGTTTCAATTGTTTGTCCGTCGCTCAAACTTGAAGAGTTTGCTGCTGTACCTATTACGACGTGATATTTTAAAATATCTGCCAAAAGTTCTTTTTCTTCTGCGGTATCAAAGTCGTCTATACTATTGTATTCATCGCCAAGACTATTAAGCAATGCTTGAAAGGCATCGTTAGTTGGGGCAAAAACCGTAAAAGGGCCTTCGCCTTGAAGTAACTCCACAAATCCTGCGTCTGCTTGAACAAGAGCATTTACCAACATGCTTAAGCTGGAGGTCTCTTGAGCTAGTTCAACAATGTTCATCGCATTATTTCCTGCTAAAAAATCCGTAGCCTCTTGTGGCAATAGTACTTTATCTATTATATGGGCAACTCCATTAGAAGCATCAATATCTACAGCTGTAATATTTGCATTTATACCAGTGGCATCTCCTAAGACAAACGTGTTTTCAGAGGCTATAAGGTCAATTGAATTATCGGTTAAAGCGGTCTCTACCATGCCCTCAGATAAATCGGAGGCCATCACCTCTGCCGTAATTACATGATAGAGAAGGATATTTTTTAAAAGAGCTATTTCCTCTTCGGTATCAAAATCATCCAAACTATTGTAGTCTTCACCCATCATGTCCAGCAAATCGGCAAAGGCATCATTGGTCGGGGCGAAAACGGTAAACGGACCTTCTCCTGAAAGCACATCTCCCAAATTTGCTTTAATTACTGCGGCTTCTAATATGGACAAGTCTTCTGTTTGAGCAACAATTTCAACTAAGTTTTGCTTATTAATGGCATCAATGACCACTTGTGGCAGCAAAACTTTGTCGATTACATGAACGATACCATTACTAGCCATAACATCTGCTTGAACGACCATGGCCTCGGTATCGGTTGCGTCCTTCAAATGCACGCCGCCATCTATCGAAACCGTTAAACCTTCACCTTGAACGGTTTCCAATTCTTGCCCATCCAAAAGATCGCCCGACATGGCTTTGGTTCCCGCAATTACATGGTATTGTAAAATTAATTTTAGTAATACTCTTTTTTCTTGAGTATTAAAATCATCTAAGGTATTATAACCGTCCAGCCCATCTAAAAGATTTTGAAAGGCCTCATTGGTCGGAGCAAAAACCGTAAAGCTTCCTTCACTGCTCAAGGTGCCTATTAAATCGGAATCTTCATTCTCATCAGCTTTGGTCAATGCGGCAACCAAGCTACTTAGACTAGAAGTTGATTGGGCAGTTTCAACAATGTTAAGGTCTTCTTCCGTAGGAGGTGTGGTAGAATCATCGTCATCGCTGCAGGAATACATAAATGCAACAACCCCGAATAAAATCAAGGTATACTTAGCCAAGTTTTTCATAATGTCTATATTTTTTTGGTTTAATGTTAGACAAATATAATAAAATATATATATTAGTCTAATATTTTTAATAAAAATATAGACATATGTAAAATGTAGTGTTTGTGGTGAAGATGGATGGATTATAAATCATTTTTTAATTAGCTTTGAGGTCTAATACGTTAAGTATGGGGAAATACACAATAGCACAGATTGTTTCGTTAACAGGAATAAAGGCACATACACTACGCAAGTGGGAGGCTCGATATCATTTTATTAAACCTGAAAGAACAAATACTAATATTCGTTATTACTCTGATAGTCAGTTAAAAAAACTTTTGAATATAAGTATCCTTTCCCGAAATGGTTATAGGATTTCACAGATAGATAAAATGTCTGATAATGAAATACACGATACCATAAAAAGCATATTGATTGATGCATCTTATGAAGATGAAGTGAATTCGTTGACCCTGACTATGCTCAGCATGGATGAGGCCTCTTTCCACGCAATTATTGATAAAGAAATACTAAGAAAAGGGATTTTGACAACAATCACGGATTTGCTTTATCCCTTTTTGCAGCAGGTAGGTGTTCTATGGGGCAATAACAGGGCTATGCCTGCACAAGAGCATTTTATGTCAAATTTAATTAGACAAAAAATTTTTTCTGCAACAGATTACCTGCCTCCTCCAAAAGAAAATTCGTTAAGTATTGTTTTATTCTTACCTGAGGGTGAAAACCATGAGATAGGATTACTTTTGTCTAATTTTATAGCACGGAAATTAGGTTGGAAAACTTATTATTTAGGACAAAGTGTTCCTACGGAGAATATTAAAAAAATTGATAAAATTACCAATGCCGATCTATACTTCACAATGTTTGTTTCAATTAACCAAGAAGTTATTAATTCTAAAATTGATGAATTACTGAAAGGGCATCAAAAACCATTATTGTTGGCCGGGATAATACCGGGGATTGAAAATATACAAGGCAGGGCCACCTATTTAACCAGCCCAAAAGAATTCATTGATTTTTTAATGAATTTTTCTTGAGAAAGTATAAACTAAAACACCATTTTTATTTAATTATAAATAGCTTTATGGAGAGGGTTGGTATGAATCCCAAAGACTTATTGGGAATCCATAATCCATAAATTATTTGAGTCTATCTCAACAATGGAAAAGGGATTCGAAGAAGGTTGAAAAAGAAAAAGTCGGCGATAATGCCGACTTCTCTTCTCTAGTAGCGGGAACTGGACTCGAACCAGTGACCTTCGGGTTATGAGCCCGACGAGCTACCTACTGCTCTATCCCGCGATGTTTGCGAGTGCAAATATACAACACTTTTATACATCTGCAAGGGTTATACCTATTTTATTTAAAATAATTTTCTTTTTCCTTTTTTTCTTTCGCCAATCCAATGATTTATTTACTTTAGTTTTTATGGACAAAATTAATGATGTTATCAAATCCCTTATTCCGTATGCCGAATGGGCAATGCTTATTTTTGTGATTGGAGGCGGTATATTTTTATTGCTTTACTCCCGATTTAAACCTTATAGAATGTTTGGCCATGCCATTCAAGTGGTGAGGGGAAAACACGACGACCCAGAAGATCCCGGGCAAATAAGTCATTTACAGGCATTATCGTCGGCCGTAGCCGCCACGGTAGGGCTTGGTAATATATCGGGAGTGGCAATAGCTATTTATCAAGGTGGTCCGGGAGTTGTTTTTTGGATGTGGCTCACCGCTATTGTGGGGATGGTAATCAAATTTTATTCATGTAGTTTGGCAGTTATGTATAGAACCATAGACAATAAAGGCGCTATTGAGTCGGGGCCCATGCATTATATGACCAAAGGAATTGGTAAAACCGGTAAATCATTGGCTGTTTTCTTCTCTATTGCAGGGCTTATTGGGTTTTTAGGGGTGTTTACGGTAAACCAGTTTACGCAAACTTTTATGAGTGTGGTAAATCCCGATATTAACATTGCTCCATTAGGCGATTTTAACTGGAAGCTTATTCTGGGGCTTACACTTTCTTTACTCACATCATTGGTTATTTTTGGCGGCTTAAAAAAAATTGCCCGCGTTGCAACCGCCATTGTACCCTTTATGGTCGCCCTTTATTTTATCGCGGTTATATTTATAATGGCTACTAATGCCGGTGCCATATTTCCTTCGTTTAAATTAATTTTTCAAGAAGCGTTTAATTTTGAAACAGCAATAAAAGGAGGTTTTTGGGGGTTGGTTATTCTTGGGGTGAGAAGGGCCGTTTTTTCTAATGAATCCGGTTTGGGGAGTGCACCTATGTACCATGGGGAATCCAAAACAAACGAGCCCGTTCAGGAAGGGCTGGTTGCCATGTTGGGGCCTTTTATAGATACCATAGTAGTTTGTACCTTAACAGCCTTGACTATAATTATTAGCGGTGCTTACCTGGAAGTAGAAAACAATGGTATAGCTATGACCTTGTTGGCCTTTGAAAAATCCTTGTATGGATATGGAGATATTCTGTTAATGCTTATCGTGGCCGCCTTTGCAATGTCCACTTTATTTACATATTCTTATTATGGTACAAAGTGCTTGACTTTTTTGACCAATGTAAAAATTGGAAAGTTTTTTAACGTTTATTACATAGCTACCATTACCTTTGCAGCAATTACTTCTGTTGGGGTTGTTATTAATTTAATCGATTTGGCCTATGCTTTAATGTGTATTCCAAACATGATTGCCGTTATTTATCTGTCCCCCAAGGTAAACGCATCGTTAAAAGGCTATGTAAAAAAGTTAAAAAATGAAGGGTCATAAAGCAGGTTTTGTAAATATTATTGGTAATCCAAACGTTGGAAAATCAACATTGATGAATGCCTTTGTAGGTGAAAAACTTTCCATAATTACCTCCAAAGCACAAACTACCAGACACCGTATCTTCGGAATAGTTAATGGTGATGATTTTCAAATTGTTTTTTCGGATACCCCCGGGATTATTAAACCCGCTTATGAACTGCAACAATCCATGATGGATTTTGTAAAATCGGCTTTTGAAGATGCAGATGTACTTGTTTATATGGTCGAAATAGGAGAAAAGGACCTAAAAGATGAAGCTTTCTTTAAAAAAATAACCCATGCTAAAATCCCCGTGTTGCTTCTGCTAAACAAAATAGATATATCTTCCCAGGAGATATTGGAAGAACAGGTGAAGCAATGGAAAGAAAAAGTTCCAAATGCCGAGATCTATCCTATTTCTGCCTTGCAAAACTTTAATATAGGTACCGTTTTTAACCGTATATTGGAGCTGCTGCCAGAATCTCAGCCTTTTTATCCAAAGGATCAGTTAACCGACAAGCCGGAAAGATTTTTTGTAAACGAGACCATTCGTGAGAAAATTTTGCTGAACTATAAAAAAGAGATTCCCTATGCAGTCGAAGTTGAAACCGAAGAGTTTCTGGAAGACGAAAAAATTATCCGTATCCGTTCGGTAATCATGGTAGAGCGGGATACACAAAAAGGCATCATCATTGGCCATAAAGGAGGTGCATTAAAAAGGGTAGGCATCCAGTCAAGGGCCGACCTGGAAAAATTCTTCGGTAAACAAGTTCATATCGAAATTTATGTAAAGGTAAATAAAAACTGGCGTTCCGATCAAAATCAGCTACGGCGTTTCGGATATAACCAGAAATAACAATTTATTTACTTCACAACGTATTGATAACATAATCTTGCACCTATAATAACACTCACTTTAAAAGAGAACGGTTTCTTTGGGAAAACATAAAACTAACCAAATGAAACTAAAAAACAGGGTTGCTTTTGTCTCAATGGCTATTGTATTTGCCGCGTGTACATCAGACGACGACAATAATGGAGGAGAGGAGATTCCGCCATCCACAGATGTAAATTTTGCCTATGTAACAACAATTAATGCAGGCGGGACCACTGAAATTTCAGCTTTTGATGCAGAAACCAATAAATTGTTTACCGTAAACCCAGATAATAACGAGGTTATGGTATTCGATCTGTCAAACCCGTCAACACCATCACAATTGGGTACTATAGATGTTAGTGCCGTGGGAACACCCAATAGTGTTTCGGTAAAAAATGGTCTGCTTGCCGTTGCCGTTGAAGCCTCCAATAAGCAGTCCAACGGAAGCGTTATGGTATACAATGCAGCATCTCAGGCGCTTCAAAACAATTATACCGTAGGTGCGCTTCCGGATATGGTTATCTTTTCCCCTGACGGAAAATATATGGTAACTGCCAATGAAGGCGAGCCGAGCAGTGATTATTTAAACGATCCCAAAGGGAGTATAAGCATTATAGAAGTTGCATCTGGAGCGGTTTCCACATTAACTTTCGATGCTTTTGAAGCTCAGGAAACTACTTTAAAAGAAAACGGATTCAGGGTTTTTGGTCCAAATGCAAGCTTGGCACAAGATGTGGAGCCAGAATATGTGGCCATTTCAGATGATTCCAAAACAGCATGGGTAACGCTTCAGGAAAATAACGGGATTGCAAAAGTAAACCTTGCTTCAAAAGAAATTGAAGCCATATATCCATTAGGTTTTAAAGACCATTCTTTGGCAGAAAACATGCTGGATGCAAGCGATAAAGACGACATGACCGAACTGAGAAACTGGCCGGTGCTTGGAATTTACCATCCAGATGCCATTGAATATATAAATGTGGATGGTGTTTCGTATATAATCACCGCCAACGAAGGCGATGCCAGAGATTATGATGCTTTTTCTGAAGAGGAAAGGGTAGAGGACATTACATTAGACCCGACCGCTTTTCCCGATGCCGAAGTGCTTCAGGCCAAAGAAAACCTGGGACGCCTAAAAATAACGAGCACAATGGGAGACACAGACATGGATGGCGATTATGATAAATTATATGCTTATGGTGCCCGGTCCTTTTCAATTTGGTCAGAAAACGGTAGTCTTGTGTACGATAGTGGTAGCGACATATCTCAAAAAGTGCTGGAATTTACGCCGGGAAGTTTTAATGCAGATGAAGGCGAAGTAGATGGAAGGAGCGACGATAAAGGGGCAGAGCCCGAAGCTGTTGAGATATTAAAAGTTGGAGAAAGGGCGGTCCTGTTTGTGGGCTTGGAAAGAAACAGCCAGGTAATGGTTTACGATATTACCAATCCAACCGCCCCAGCGTTTATACAAATACTCGAACGGGCAGGAGATATGGCCCCCGAAGGCGTACTCGCCATAGCCGCCAGCGATAGCCCCACAGAAAAGGAGCTGTTAATAGTTACTCATGAAGATAGTGGTACAATTAGCATCTACGAAAATAAATAAAAGTTTAGTTTTAATTCCGTAAAAAGGCTGTTCTGATTTTATTTAGGCAGCCTTTTTTTATTTCAGTAAAATGGATAAATACAGCTACCAAAAATAAGTTGGCTTAAAAAATATAGTTTAAAGACATTTTTAACATTGCATAAAAACTAAAAAATAGAATTACCTTTGCGCCATAAAAAATTAAGTATGAGTGCAATTGTTGCCATTGTTGGACGGCCAAATGTTGGGAAGTCAACTCTTTTTAACCGTATGATTAAAAGAAGGGATGCCATTGTAGACGAAACAAGTGGTGTTACACGTGACCGCCATTATGGAAAATCCGATTGGAATGGCCGTGAATTTTCACTTATAGACACGGGAGGATATGTTGTTGGTAGCGACGATATTTTTGAAAAAGAAATAGACAAACAGGTAGAATTGGCCATTGATGAAGCCGATGCCATTATTTTTGTGGTCGATGTTGCAACTGGAGTAACCGGTATGGACGAGGAAGTGGCACAATTGCTACGCCAAGTAGAAAAGCCCATTTTTTTAACCGTAAATAAGGTTGATAATGCATTGCGTGAAGCCGATGCGGTGGAGTTCTATTCTTTAGGGCTCGGAGATTATTACACAATTTCCAGTATAAACGGAAGCGGAACAGGCGAATTGTTGGATGCCGTGGTGGAAAGCCTTCCTGAGGAAGTTGAGCAGGAAGATACAGAATTGCCAAGATTTGCAGTAGTAGGAAGGCCAAACGCCGGAAAATCGTCGTTTATAAATGCGCTTTTAGGCGAAGAACGCTACATTGTTACCGACATAGCCGGAACTACTCGCGATAGTGTAGACACGAAATACAACCGATTTGGATTTGAATTTAACCTTGTGGATACCGCTGGAATCAGGAGAAAAGCAAAAGTTAAAGAGGATCTTGAGTTTTATACAGTAATGCGTTCTGTACGGGCCATAGAGCACAGCGATGTATGTTTGTTGGTCCTCGATGCCACACGTGGATTTGAAGGCCAGGATTTAAATATCTTTTGGTTGGCCGAACGTAACAAAAAAGGGATTGTAATTTTGGTGAATAAATGGGACCTGGTCGAAAAAGAAACCAATACCGTAAAACAGTTTGAAGCATACATAAAAAAGCAAATTGAACCTTTTACAGATGTTCCCGTTATTTTTATTTCAGCATTGACAAAGCAACGGATTTTTAAAGCCATAGAAACCGCTGTAGATGTGTATGCCAATAAAACAAAACGCATCAGTACTTCAAAACTAAACGATGTTATGCTTCCTATAATAGAGCATACACCGCCACCAGCTGTTAAGGGAAAATATATTAAAATTAAATTTTGTACCCAATTGCCAACCCCGACCCCACAATTTGCCTTCTTTGCAAACCTTCCGCAATATGTAAAAGATCCTTACAGAAGGTTTATAGAGAACAAATTGCGAAGCAATTTTAATTTTAACGGGGTTCCCATTCAGATATATTTTAGAAAAAAGTAAGCTGGCTGTTAAAATAATATTAAAACGTAATAAATACTCTTATTCGTAAAATGTTTTGCCCTATTTTCGGGCAAACTATTACCAATGAGACCAAAACTACTACTCGTTTTAACTTTAATGTTTAGCGGAATTTGCTTTTCGCAGGAATTTCAAATAACCGGAAGGGTAATTGATGCAACTACCAAAGAACCCATGGAGGCTTCTACCGTATATGCCGAAAGCATTAAAGATAGCACCATGGTCTCGTATACAATTTCCGACCAGAAAGGTATTTTTGTCTTGGACCTAAAATCATCAGATAAAGCAGTAAACCTTTTTATTACCTATAATGGTTATCAACCGGTAAAAAAAATAATTCAGCTTGATAAGCAACATATCGCATTGGGCGAGATTCCATTAAATTTATTGGCAGAAGAACTGGAAGGGGTAAGCGTTGTGGGAGAACGTGTTCCCATAACTGTTAAAAAAGATACTTTGGAGTTCAATGCAGATTCTTTTAAAACCCGCCCCGATGCCAATGTGGAAGACGTGTTAAAAAAGCTTCCCGGTGTGGAGATAGATACCGATGGTAAAATTACCGTTAACGGTAAAGAAGTAAACAAGGTTTTGGTAAACGGTCAAGTGTTTTTCAGTTCAGATCCAAAAGTGGCTACAAAAAGTCTTCCTAAAGAGATAATCGATAAAATTCAAATATCCGATTCTAAAACAAAAACACAAGAATTTACCGGAGATGATGGCGATGGAGAGACCAAAACTATTAACCTCACCATAAAAAAAGATAAAAACAAGGGGTATCTGGGGAGATTGGCGGCTGGATATGGCACGGATGAGCGATATCAGGTAAACGGCCTTTTAAATTATTTTAACGACAAGGAAAGGGTGAGCTTTATTGCGAGCTCAAACAACATTAATAATGCAGGGTTCTCTTTTGATGAGATTTACGATATGGTAGGTAATACCCGTGGAGGATATTCTTTTGCAAACGATAATGGCCTTATTAATAATTACGGTCGCGGAATTACTACATCTTCTACCGTTGGTGCAAGTTATGCAAATGCCGAGAAAGATGCCTACGAATTAAGTGCCAATTACTTTTTTGCATATAGCGATTCCTACAACGACCAAAAAACCGCTAGGGAAAATATTTTGCCCGAAGGAAGTTTTTTTACCAATAGCGAATCCCGTTTTGAAGGTTCAACCAATTCAAACAGGGGAGCTGCAAGCCTGGAATTTGATATAGATGAAACCTTAAGGATTTCCATTGAACCCATTTTAAACGTAAACAGGACCAATTCATTGGATACCAGTGAAACTACATCTACCAATAACGAAGGGGAACTTACCAACTCCAATACCAAACAAACCATAGACGATGGTTTGCAGCGCAGTTTTACCAACCGTATCGATGTTTATAAAAAACTTGATACCGTTGGGAAATTTTTTAGGCTCTCGTTTTCAAACTATAATTTTAAAAACGATGCCGAGACTAATTTTCAATCGAATCGGGAAATATTTGGTGACGACCCTTCAGAAGAATCGGTAAACCAAATGACATTTACAGACAATAAAACTGATACATACGAATTTGAAGCCGCATACAGACAACCGTTGGGAAATAAGTTCTTTCTGGACTTTGAGTATCAACTGAACAACAATAATTATGAAAATGAAAGTTCGGTATACGATTTTAATGAAGCAACCGCAGATTACGATAGCTTCAACGACGTATTGAGTACCGATTATAAATTTAACGAGATCCAACAACAGCCTTCTTTTGGCATTCGCCGGGACGGTGAAAAATGGCGCTGGAGGGTAAATGGCGAATATGTTTTTACCAATTTGGAAAATCAGGATTATTTGCAAGAAGGCTCGTTTACCAAAGATTACAAAAACTTGATGTTTAATGCTTCTTCTAGTTATAAATTCAGTCAGAACAAGCGCTTAAGGGTTAATTACCGGTCCAACTTACGGGTGCCTTCGGTTGGGCAATTGCAACCGGTTCCCAATATAAACAATCCGTTAAATATTATTCAAGGAAATCCAGACCTAAACCTAGCTACCACACATTCACTTAATTTAAATTACAACAATTATAATTTTAGAGAGCATACGGGCCTTTTTGTATACGGGGGCGGGGAAATAGAAGACGATAAGGTGGTAAGCGTTACCACTACCGATGAAAACCTTTTGCGGACAACAACTTTTACCAATATAAGCGGTAATTATAATGCCTATTTGGGCTTTGGATATTCAAAACAGATTAAAAAAGACAGTACGTTCAATGCTAAAATAAATTTTCACCCCAACCTTAATTACAACAACGATGTTAGTTTTAACAATGGGACGAAACTTATTTCCAAGCGTTTTAGCGTTACGCCAAGAATTAGCACGACCTTAAATTTTAGGGAGATGTTCGAGATAGAGCCCGGCTATAGTATTACATTTAATAATACGCAGTACAATACCAATGCTTTTGAAGATGTGAAGTTTGTGTCGCATAGAGCTTCGTTACGAACCACTACTTATTGGCCCGAAAATATTGTATGGGGAAATGATATAAGTTATACATATAATGGAAATGTGTCTTCTGATTTTAATAAGGACGTTCTCTTTTGGAACATGAGTTTGGGGGTCCAATTGCTAAAGAAGAAAGCAACCGTTAAAGTATTGGCATACGACCTGTTGAACCAAAACAACAATACAAGTAGGTCTACCGGAGCCGATTATATCCAGGATTATCAAAGTACAGTGTTAACACAGTACTTTATGTTGAGTTTTAGCTTTAAGTTCGACAAGTTTGGGGGTAAAAAACCACAAGGTAACAGACGTTTTTATAGAATGTAAATAAAATAGAAAAGCCCGGAGTTATTGTTTCCGGGCTATGTTTCTTATTTTTTAAATTATCAATTATCAATTATCAACTACCAACTACCAACTACCACCGGCGCCTCCGCCACTAAAGCCTCCGCCACCGAAACCACCGCCAAAGCCACCACCACCGAAACCGCCGCCAGATGAACCTCCGCCACCACGGCCAAGATTGCTTAGAATAATCATGTCCAATAAATCTATTCCCCCGCCGCGTCTTCCGCGATTTCCACCACCGCGACCACCACGGCCTCGGGAAAGGATAATAGCAATAATGATAAAAACAATAAATATTAAGAAAAGCTTACCACCACCATTAGAAGAGTTCCCCTTTCGCTTTTGCGGCGTACCTTTATAAGTCCCGTTAAACAGGTCTATTATGGCATCGGTACCTTTGTCCAGACCGGCATAATAATCACCTTTTTTAAATTCTGGAATAATTATATTTCGTATAATTTCCCCGTTTATACCGGCCGTAAGCTTTTGTTCCAGCCCATAACCCGGCGAAATCCATATTTTACGTTCTTGTTCGGCTAAAAGTATAAATACACCGTTGTCTTCTTTAGCCTGGCCAACGCCCCATTTGTGCGCCCATTTTGGTGCAAGCATGCCAATGTTTTCGCCATTAATGGTGGGAACGGTTGCAATTACAATTTGCGTACTGGTAGTGTCTGCATAATTAATCAGCTTTTGTTCTAAAGCTGTTTTTTGCGAAGCAGCTAAAATATTTGCATAATCATAAACACTCGTTTCTTCGGCTGGTTTTTCCGGAATATCGAATTGTGCATATACCGATGAGGTAAAAATACATCCGAAGAAAAATAAAAATAGGGTAAAAGTTTTTTTTAATATCAACATATTAGCTTTTGGAAATTTGGTCTGGAAGTTCGTTAATGTCGTCATGTTGCCAAGGAAAGTGTTCTTGCAGTTCTTTTCCGGCTTTTAGAATGCCTTCTACAAGTCCCTCTTTAAACCGTTTGTTCTTAAAGTGCCCTTGAATAATGTCTTTGGTACTGTTCCAGAAATCGTCGGGGACTGCCTTGTCAATTCCTTTGTCGCCATAAATGGCAAAATTTTTGTCTTTAATGGCAACGTAAATCAAGACTCCGTTTTCGTCTTTGGTATTGTCCATTTTAAGCAAATGAAAAACTTCCGCGGCCCGTTTAAGGGGCGCTGTGTTACTGGATTTTTCTATATGCACCCGGATTTCACCGGAGGTTTCTTTTTCAGCTTGGCGAATAGCTTCTACTATTTCCTGCTCTTCATCGGCGGTTAAAAAGGCTTCTATTTTAGATGGTGCCATGCCAGTAATTTTAGGTTGTATCTGTAAATTAAAAAGGTGCTTGATATATGCAAGCACCTTTTGTGTTTTTTATTTTTCGTCGTTAAAGTCAAATTGAACGTCCACTGGTTTTTCGGCGCCTGCTTCGGCATCGAAATATGGTTTTCCTTCAAACCCGAACCAACCGGCCAGGATAGAATTCGGAAATGTTTTTACATGGTTGTTGTATGGTTTTATGGCTTCGTTATAGCGGACCCTTGCCGTTTGGATTGAGTTTTCCGTACTTGTAAGCTCGTCTTGTAATTTTAAAAAGTTCTGGTTTGCCTTTAGCTCTGGATAGCGTTCTACTGTTACCAATAAACGGCTCAAGGCACTGCTCAACCCACCTTGAACTTGATTGAACTGCTCCAATTGTTCGGGCGTTATATTTTCTGGGTTGATGTTTACCGAAGTAGCTTTGGCACGGGCCTCGATAACATCGGTAAGTGTATTTCTTTCAAAATCGGCGGCACCTTTTACGGTGTTTACCAAATTGCCAATAAGGTCGTTTCTACGCTGGTAAGATGTTTGAACATTTCCCCATGCTTCAGAAACGTTCTCATTAAGTCGTATAGCTTCGTTATTAAAACCAACGGCCCAATTGTATATTCCAAAGGCAATAATGGCCAGCACAATTAAACCAATAATCCATTTTTTCATTTGTTGTAATTTTTTAATTAGTTAATTTTTAAGTTGAAAGGCTTGTTGACCCTTTTAAAATTTTGAGTCAAAATTCAGCAATAAAAATGAGATATAGAAATAAATTTATAACTGATCTTTAATTTTTGCGAGTTCTGCCTTGACTCCTTCCAATTTACGAATTATCTCATAATTGGAGAGGGTTTTTTGTTTTTGTTCTTTTAAGTGAAGTTTTGCACCGTCTAACGTAAAGCCGCGTTCTTTTACAAGATGATAAATAAGTCCGAGGTTTTTTACATCTTCTTGGGTAAACTTTCTATTTCCCTTTGCATTTTTCTTGGGTTTTAGAACGTCAAATTCTTTGTCCCAAAAACGAATCAGGGAGGTGTTTACGTCAAAGGCCTTGGCAACCTCGCCAATGCTGTAATATAATTTTTCGGGAAGGTTTATATGCATTAGTCAAGTGATTGGTTTTCTTGTGATGCAGCATGTAGCAACGCTTCGTATTCTTCAGCAGATAACGATCCGTAATAGAAATTAATAGGATTTATTCTGTTGCCGTCCTTCCATACTTCATAATGGCAATGTGGTGCTTGCGACCTTCCGGTACTGCCCACAAATCCAATGAGGTCCCCACGTTTTACTTTTTGTCCTTTTCTAACATTGTATTTGCTCAGGTGGGCATAGAGGCTCATGTACCCAAAACCATGATCGATCCTGATGTGCTCCCCAAATCCGGACGACTTGTTGTCGGCACGGATTACCACGCCGTCTCCGGTTGCGTATATTGGGGTTCCCCGAGGGGCGGTAAAATCCATTCCATAATGCATTTTTCGCACTTTTGTAAATGGGTCGGAGCGCCACCCGTAACCAGAGGCCATTCTGGTAAGGTCTTCATTGCTTACGGGCTGGATGGCCGGGATTGCGGCCAGTAATTTTTCTTTCTCCTTTGCCAGTTCTGTAATTTCATCTAAAGATTTAGATTGGATTACCAACCGTTTTTGAAGTATCTCGAGTTTCTTTGTAACATCTACAATAAGTTCGGAGTTGTTAAACCCTTCCAGGCTCTTGTAACGGTTTACACCGCCAAACCCAGCAGTACGTTGTTCTTTGGGAATCGGGCTGGCTTCAAAATAAAGACGGTAAATATTATTGTCGCGGTCTTCTATATTTGCCAGGACATCTTCCATTTGTGTCATTTTTTTATTCAACAACTCAAATTGAAATTCATAATTTTTTAATTCCCGGGCCTGCGAAAGTTCTTTTGGGGTATTGATTAAATTGGTGTTCAAGAGGATCAACAAACAAATTCCTCCGAATAAAAAAGCAGCTAATACAAATAAGCTAATATTAATGACCCTTTTACCCTTTTTTGGTTCAATCCTCCTATAGGATAATGTTTCAGAATCGTAATAATATTTTACCTTCGCCATTAGTTTAAAAGTTCTATTTTTGCCAGTAGAATGTTATACACTCTAAACTGCGTAACGAGCAAATATATAAATTGTTTTTTCAGTGAGTGTGATTTTTAGAAAAAGTTAAGATTTTATGATGAAATCCAGAGAGATAAGGAAGCAGTTTTTAGATTTTTTTAATGATAAAGGACATGCCATTGTGCCATCTGCACCAATGGTAATAAAAGACGATCCCACACTAATGTTTACCAATGCGGGGATGAATCAGTTTAAAGAATTCTTCCTTGGCAATAAAACCCCAAAAAACAACCGTGTTACCGATACTCAAAAATGTTTGCGCGTAAGCGGCAAGCATAACGATTTGGAAGAAGTGGGCAAGGACACCTATCACCATACCATGTTCGAGATGCTCGGAAACTGGAGTTTTGGCGATTACTTTAAAAAAGACGCTATTGCCTGGGCTTGGGAATTATTGACCAAAATATATAAAATAGATAAAGACATTCTTTACGTAACTGTTTTTGAAGGTGCCGATGCCGAAGGGCTTCCCGTAGATCAGGAAGCTTACGATCTTTGGAAGGCCATTGTACCGGAAGACCGTATTATCCTTGGAAACAAAAATGATAATTTTTGGGAAATGGGCGATCAAGGCCCATGCGGACCTTCGTCTGAAATTCATGTAGACATCCGGTCGGAAGAAGAAAAAGCCAAAACCCCTGGAAAAGATTTGGTAAATCAAGACCATCCGCAGGTTGTAGAAATATGGAACCTGGTTTTTATGGAGTTTAACCGCAAAGCAGATGGTTCGCTTGAAAAATTACCGGCCCAGCATGTTGATACGGGAATGGGGTTTGAACGCTTGTGCATGGTGCTTCAGGATAAAAAAAGTAATTACGACACAGATGTTTTTACACCGCTTATCAGGGAAATAGAAACCATTACCAATGCTAAATACAATAAAGAGGAAGAAATAAATATTGCCATTCGGGTAATAGCCGATCATGTTAGGGCGGTATCTTTTGCCATTGCCGACGGGCAATTGCCCAGCAATACCGGGGCTGGGTACGTAATCCGAAGGATTTTGCGACGCGCAATCCGCTACGGATTTACGTTCTTAAACCAAAAAGAACCTTTTATCTATAAATTGGTCGATACGCTTATCAAGCAAATGCACGAATTTTTCCCCGAATTGAAAAAAGAAAAAAATATTATCGTCAACGTTATAAAAGAAGAAGAAAACTCTTTTTTAAGGACCTTGGCCCAAGGCTTGGTGCTGCTTGACAATATTATAAGCACAAATGACGGAAAAATTATTTCGGGGGCCAAAGCTTTTGAGTTGTACGATACCTATGGTTTCCCGATAGACTTAACGGCATTGATCCTTGAGGAAAAAGGGTATGGGCTGGACGAAGAAGGGTTTTTGGAAGAATTAGAAAAACAGAAAAACCGTTCCAGGGCCGCTACAAAAGTCGAAACCGGAGACTGGGAAGTCTTGATAGACGATCCAATTGAAGAATTTGTGGGGTACGATACTTTGGAAACCCAAGTACGCTTAACACGTTACCGTAAAGTAGCTAGTAAAAAAGAAGGGGAAATGTATCAATTGGTATTCAACATCACCCCTTTTTATGCCGAAGGCGGTGGACAGGTTGGAGATAAAGGCTATTTAGAATCTCCCAACGGAGATGTTGTTTACATTATAGACACCAAAAAGGAGAACAACCTGATAATCCATTTATCCAAAAATCTTCCCAAAAACCTAAACGATACTTTTAAGGCGGTTGTAGATACCAAACAGCGCAACCGTACCGCAGCAAACCATACGGCAACGCATTTATTGCATCAGGCATTGCGTAGTGTTTTAGGTTCCCATGTTGAGCAAAAAGGGAGTATGGTGCACAGCGGGTATTTGCGTTTTGACTTCTCTCATTTCAGTAAGGTTACCGCAGAAGAATTAACACAGGTTGAAGATTTTGTAAATGCCCGTATCCGGGAACAATTGCCATTACAGGAAAATAGGGCGACACCATTTCAAGAGGCGGTCAACCAAGGAGCGATGGCGTTGTTTGGTGAAAAATACGGCGATTTGGTGCGTACCGTTAAATTTGGTGAAAGCATAGAACTGTGCGGGGGAACACATGTAAAAAATACAGGAGACATATGGCATTTTATCATTACTGGAGAAAGTGCCGTTGCCGCAGGGGTAAGGCGTATAGAAGCCATTACTTTTGATGCTGCCAAAGAGTATTTTGCCAACCAAACAGATGCCTATAATCAAGTAAAGGCAGTGCTTAAAAGCAATGCTAGAGATCCCGTAAATGCCATAACGGCACTTCAGGACGAAAATATAGCCTTGAAAAAACAAGTGGAACAGCTTTTAAAGGATAAAGCAAAAGGACTTAAGACCGAATTGAAAGCAACGCTTGAAGATGTTAACGGGGTTAAGTTCTTGGCCACAAAAGTTGCATTAGATCAAGGAAGCATAAAAGACCTTGCCTTTGAAATGGGCAATGAATATAATAATCTGTACTTGCTTTTTGCTTCTGAAAACGATGGTAAAGTCATGCTTACCTGTTACGTTTCCAAAGAAATGGTGAAAGAAAAAAACCTAAATGCGGGTCAAATTGTAAGGGAATTGGGCAAACTAATTCAAGGCGGCGGCGGCGGACAGCCATTTTTTGCTACAGCAGGTGGGAGAAATCCAGAAGGTATTCCCGAAGCATTAAAAAAGGCTAAAGATTATATTTTATAAGAATACTTTTTGAAAAGTTTCAGGCCGGTTTATTAAATGTTTTAATTTGAAGGAAGATAGATGAAACTACAAACACAAATACCCTTAAAAGTAGCAGAAAATACCATAGATTACAATTCTAAAGTATTTTTAATGGGTTCGTGTTTTGTGGAGAATATAGGGGAAAAACTTCAATATTTTAAGTTTCAAAACCTTGTAAATCCTTTTGGGATTATATTTCATCCAGTGGCTATGGAGCACTTGCTGGACCGTGTGGTAAAGGAGAGATTTTTTACCGTTGATGACATTTTTTATTTAAATGAACGTTGGCAATGCTTTGAGGTACATTCCGAGATGGGAAATAGCTCAAAAGAAGCCTTTCTAGATAGCTTGAACACTTCTTTGGAAGCTTTGAAGGCTTTCTTGCAGAAAGCATCGCATGTTGTAATCACCTTGGGGACGGCCTGGGGCTATCGCCATATGGAGCAAGGAAAAATTGTTGCCAATTGCCATAAAGTTCCTCAAAAATGTTTTCAGAAGGAGTTAATGGAAGTAAATGCGCTTAGTCTCTCATTAAAACGGACAACATCACTTTTGCTATCGTTAAACCCGGAGATTGAAATCATTTTCACGGTATCGCCGGTACGCCACATTAAAGATGGATTTGTAGAGAACCAGTTGAGCAAAGCACATTTAATAGCAGCCGTACACCAAATAATAACTGGTGAAAAAAGGTTGCATTATTTCCCTACCTATGAAATTATGATGGACGAGCTCCGAGATTACCGTTTTTATGCAGAAGATATGCTTCATCCAAATGAAACAGCCGTAAAATACATTTGGAAAAAGTTTCAGGATGTTTGGATTGACCATGAAAGTTTGCCTATAATGAAAGAGGTGGAAAAAGTGCAAAATGGGTTGCGACACCGACCTTTTAACCGGGAAAGTGAAGAATATAAGAAGTTTCAATTAAAACTTCAGCAGAAAATTGTGTACCTTTCAAGTACATATCCTCACATTCAATTTTAATAATATGCGAAAGGTCCTTTTTGGCATTATCATCACACTTTTAATTCTATGGGTTTATCAACTGTATAAACGGTACGATGAGCGCTCGGAATATTTAAGGGAGAGTACGGCATTGATTCAGCAGGAAATAAAAAATGTAAGGAAATTGGTCGTTACCGAAGGGCATTTTTCGCAGGTTTTTAATTACAAGCAGTCAGAAAAAATATTTGCCAACTTATTGACCACCGAAAAAAAAGCCTTGGTAGTTGTAAATGCCGATGTAACCATAGCTTACGATTTAAGCAAAATAACCTTTGATGTTGATGAAGCCAACAAAACACTGTATATAACAGGAATTCCCGAACCTGAGATTAAAATTTCGCCCGACCTGAAATATTACGACATTTCCAGCGATTATTTAAATCCTTTTAATGCCAACGATTTTAACAAGATAAAAGCGCAGGTAAATCAGGCGGTTTCAAAAAAAATAAACGAATCCGGTTTGAAGGAAAATGCCGAAAACCGATTAATTAGCGAGTTGTCCCGCTTTTATGTGCTTACTAATTCCTTGGGATGGAAACTTGTATACAATAAGCAGACCATTACTGATGGAAATACATTGGAAACCCTAAATTTTAATTAAAAAGATTGTAATATTGATGCTTATTTTCTTTTTTGCAGGGAAGGTCTTATATTATATATTGCATTAAGGTTTTAGCCCTTGCCAATTTGGTCTTTTACCCAATTTAAAAATTCGTTTTTAAAATTGTTTTGGCTCCATTGTTGGTTTTTGGCAACATTCTCTTTTTTCTCTACAACAGCGTTGTTTTGCGTTTTTTGGTAATGGATGGTATAGGAGCCATTGGTGTTATTACTCCAATACGTTTCTTTCATTTTAATGGTCCCATTTTCTCCAATTGTTACAATCCTTACGCTGTAATTGTTATTCCCTGTTTGGGCAGTGTATATAGCGGCTTTATGGTCTTTGTCTATTAATATATGTGGCGCCATTGAAGGTCCTGTAAAAGCGGGATTTTTTATAAAACTTTTCTTGAGCGGGTCGTATAGGTATACATCATACGTAGCGTTGCGGTTTAAATCGTAACCTTCGGGGAAGCTCAAATCGGTATATCCGTCAAAATTAATGTCGAAATCCCCGGGGTCGAAATCCTGCTCGGATACATTGCCAATATTTACCGCTTTTTTAATAGGAGATAGGGGGGCTTCAAAAACAAAGGTTGTATCTTTTGTATTTATTAATTCCCTCTTGGATATAGAAACTTCAACATTGGTAGGATTTGCATTGGTTTTTCGGGTATAGCGCACCGAATATTGCCAAGCTGCCATGAGGCCGTTGATTAAAAACGGTTTGCTTTGTACCAAAAAAGTGCTGTCTATCAATTCTGGATAATACTGCGGATATGTTTTTTCCAGCTTGAAAGAATCTATTGCCTGTATGTTGAACCTGAAATCTTTGGTATACCTATATGTTTTTACAATAGAATCTGTAGTATAGGCAACAACATGTCTGGAATTTTTTGATAATTCAAGGGAGGTTTCGATTTGCCTATATACAGAATCGTTTTTAAAGGCGCTGCTATAATATTTTTTTGCTTTTTTCTGTGTTTGAACACCACTCAAGGTAATATTTGTAATAATCCTGGAAGTATCCTTAATGATGAGCTTCTCTAAAATAGTAGAATCGTTTACAAAATAATAGGTGTTCAGGGCGGCGGCATCGTTAAGGTTGAGCAAGCCATTCCCACGGTATATTTTAGATCCCCGTGCAAGGGTGTCGAGCAGGGAATCTCCCTTGACAATTTTGTCCTTTCTTATATTGAAGAATTTAGCTGGGTTTTTTATGCTGTATTCAAAACGCTTTTGGGGCAGTAGGTCAAAATAAAAATTGGCGGTGCGCGTGGTTTTTTTTATGGAAACGGGGGTTGCGTTAAAATTTACATCATAGGCACTAAAATCGCCTATTTCGGGTTCGTGCGTATAGATTTTGTATTGATTGTCTTTTAATTTGTCAATTCTAAAAACACTTCCCTGAATACGCGAAGTTATTGTTTCTTGGTCTTTAATAATAGCTGTTTGCTTAAACTCTTGCAATCTACCGTTCCGTTTGGTTTTTCCATATAAATTCATTGCAATAAAAGCCGAATCTTTAGGCCTTTTAATCATGGCTTTATAGAAAACGGTGTCTTCGGTAGTAAGTTGATTGTTTTTGGAGCGAAGCAGTTTTTTTATAAGGTCTTCGTCTGATATTTTTTTAATGGCATTTTGCCGAAGTTTTAAGCTGTCGGCCTTGGATAATGCATTTTTAGAATTGGCATCATCATTTTTACATGCAGAAATGGCAGCGATAAAACCTAAGATAAGCAGATATTTTTTCAATGTAACTATAATTGATTTCGGATAAAAATATAAAAACTTTCATTAGTATATACCAAAACGAAGCGAAACCCTGTTTGTTATATGTTTAAAATTATTTTATAGTGTTGATTTAAACGGAGTAATCTCCAACAAAGCCTATTTTGCTCATTGTAAAGATGTCTTGTTTAACTTACCAATGCTTCATTTATTAAAGAAATTCCATCGTCTATTAAGTGTCCAACCTTGGGCTTATGCTGCTTTACGGTTTCAAGGTGGGCTATAATTTCTTCGGCAAAATCACTGTCGCCATTGGTCTTGGCAAGTTCGTATAACTCAACGGAAAGTAGCCAGTCTTCGGGATAATAGGTTTGTATTTCCTCAAAAACTTTATGTCTGGAAATGGTCCTGTTTTTTCCTTCCCTATATTCCCGTACCTGATTGTACAGAAGTTCGAGCTTTTGGGTGCGTTCGCTTTTTTTAGATTTGATGGTGTTTTCGGTTGGAACATGGGTAATAAGGTCAAAGCTATTTACATCGGCAGGGCCACTGTATGCCGAAATAACTTCTTTGCCAACGGCAAGATGATAAATTCCCCATTCTGGTTGAAACAAAATAGTGTCTTTGTGCTTAACGGTACATTGATCGATGCTGATTAAAATTATTTTGCCCATTAAATTCCGGGTTCCGGTAATAATGGTTCCATTGACGGTTATATCGCCTTCAAATTCCAATAAAACTTCGTGGCCTTCGTAAATATGGTAGGCTTTTAAGTCGCGGGGACTCATATCCTCAATAGCTAGATTGATGCCTTTTAGTTTGCCTATGGGGCTCCCAAACCCTTCACGGTGCTCTTTTATGCTGTGGCCAACCAATTCTTTGTCCCTGTACGAAAGCGCCGTGTTTCCTTTTGTTTGAAAATAAATTGGTTTTCCATCATTCTCGATGGTTTCTGTAAATACGCCCGATACTTGAATTCCGGTACTAAGTTCAATGGTTCCCAATGCTTGCGAAGCAATAAGCTTTTCAAGTCCTTTCAAGCTTCCTTTGCGCAATGACATTGTATTGGCAAATTCTTCTAAAATTAAACTGAGGTGTGCAAAATCGGGGGTAACAAATAATTGTGGTTGCGGTTTTGTAATGTCGAAATCCTGATAAGCAGCCTCAAGCGTATACGGTATTTTTTTTACCTCATTAGTCATGCACCATTTGCTTTCTCCAATAGAAGATAACAAGCCGGCTCCGTATATTTTTGGGTTTTCTGGTGTTCCAATAAGGCCGTATTCAACGGTCCACCAATGAAGGTTTCTAATCAGGGACATCTCGCTTGGTGTGCCCATGTTTTGTTGGAGATTGTCAACTTTCTTTTCGGCTGCCCTTATTTTGGCCTCCGGGGTGTCATCGGCTTCTTTGATGATTGATAAATGGCGGATGGCTTCATACATTTCGTAATCCTTGGCGCTGGAAATGGCCTTGCAGCCAATTTCGCCAAAACGCCTTAAATATTCGGCATATTCGGGATTGGCAATAATGGGAGCATGGCCCGCGCCTTCATGAATTATATCGGGAGCCGGAGTGTATTCAATATTTTCCAGCTGGCGTATATCCGAAGCAATTACCAAAACGTTGTATGCTTGAAATTCCATAAAGGCATTTGGCGGGATAAAGCCGTCTACGGCAACAGCAGCCCAGCCAATATCTTTTAAAATCCGGTTCATGCCGTACATACTGGGGATATGGTTGATGGAAATCCCGGTTTTTTTAAGCCCTTCGGTATATGAAGTATGTGCAACCTTGCTCAGGTAATCTACATTTTTTCGCATGACATACCTCCATACTGCTTGGTTAATGGGGGTATAATCATTGTAGTTTTGAGGTTTTATAAATTGCTTTAAATGTTTGGGAAGCCTGTCCAGTAATGGGTTGCTTTTGTATCCGGTGTCCATATTTTTTAGTGTTTTGAGGAATTAAAGTTACAAAACCTAACGAAAACGTTTTCTTAAAATCTTATAAAATGGGCTTCAATAAAAAAAGCCGCATAAAAATGCTACCGTCTGGACACATCTCTAAAAAGTATCCATCCTTGTATTATGGCGGAGC